>JAPLPD010000027.1 GCA_026400395.1 Alphaproteobacteria bacterium
GATGGTTTTACACAAGATGGAGTCGCCTATGCCCCGATAGTAAGAAGTTTTGAAATCAAATGATGAGTTGAATCGTCGTCGTTGTGGGGAAAAGTGGCCTACACTTGATGCCGACACGCCATGTTTAGAAAGCTATGCTGCCTACTATAATCACGCGAGGACTCATCGTTCCCTGAACAAGGACACCCCGTTCCATCGCGCGATTCAGCGTCTCGGCGCCATCACTTCACAGCCCGTTCTCGGCGGGCTTCACCACCGATATTGCAGAATCTAATTTTCGGTACACACAGGGTGCCGAGGAAAACGAAAGCCCGCACGCTACTTTATGGCGCGAAACACTATCCGGATGGTTGGCAAAGAGTGGTTTTATGCGCTTCCGTGCGGTCGAGAAATTTGAGAACCGTTGGACACTTCTGCGCGCATAGACCCGTCGGCCTCGCCCAGCTTCGAGCAAAGGCCGCTTCGCTCGGCGCCGCCTCCGATCTCTATCCAGCGCTCAATCACATTTTGCCGGCGTTCTGAACCTCGCTTCGTGCGGCGTACGGGCATAGCATGCGTGATGATGCGCGCCATTTGCATCTCAGATGTCACCCGCCGGGCGATCACCCGCATGCCCCTTACGCCGCTGTCGGTGTTGTCCAGCTATAGGCCTCGGGTTCTTTTGCGCGCCGCCGCGCCACGGCCTCGAAGGTTTCGCCGGTCGATTCCAACGTCGCCGCAATCTTATACGCCGCTTCGAAGCGCTTCAGCACCACATCGACATAATGGGGGTCGTTCTCCACGCCAAAGCAAAGGCGACCGACCTTGTGAGCGGCGATAAGCGTGTCCCTGAGCCTAGAAACGGATCGAGCACGACGTCGGCGCGGTTGCTCAGGTCCAGTATCGCGTCCGTCAGCATGGCGGTGGGCTTGACCGTAGGGTGAAGCTCCAGGCCCTTGCGGCTGTCCGAGCTGACGCTGGATGCTCCTGGATAGCACCAGACATTCGAGCGCCAGCGGCCGTGCTTGCAGATTCCGGTCCATCGCGGACAGTCATTCCGGCGCATCGCGGACAGCATTCCGGTGATCGCGGACAGTTTCTGATGAGCGTTTAGACAGCCCTCCCGTCGACATCCGAATCAGCAGATCGGCTGTCCCTGTCAAGAACAACAGGGGCAACCGATGGCAGGGATGAGAATGTCGATGAGGAAGATCCGTGAGGTGCTGCGGCTGACGCATGAGCTGGGGCTGAGCGTGCGTCAGGTGCGCGAGGCCACAGGCGTCGGCAAGACGGCGGTTTCCGAGTACGTGAACCGCGCCAGGGTGGTCGGGATCACGTGGCCGATCCCGCCCGAGACCGGCGACGCCGAGTTGGATCGGCTTCTGTTCACGCCGGCGAGTTTCCACGCGGGCTCGACCAAACGGCTGCCCGACTGGACGAAGGTGCACGAGGAACTCAAGCGTCGCAGCGTGACGCTGATGATCCTATGGGAGGAGCACCGCGCCGAGCATGTCGACGGGCACGGATATTCCCGCTTCTGCGAGCTTTACGGCGCATGGAGAAAGCGTCTGTCGCCGACGATGCGGCAGACGTACGTGGCGGGCGACAAGCTGTTCGTCGACTGGGCTGGCGGCACGGTGCCGATCATCGATCCGATGACAGGTGAGGTGCACGAGGCGCACCTCTTTGTCGCGGTACTCGGCGCGTCGAGCTACACCTACGCCGAGGCGCGCTGGAGCGAGACGCTGCCCGACTGGATTGGTGCGCACGTCAATACGCTCGACTTCCTGGGTGGGGTGCCGAAGGCGAGCGTGCCCGACAATCTCAAAGCAGGCATCACGAAGCCGTCGCGCTACGAGCCGGGCGTCAACAGGACGTATCAGGACCTCGCCGATCACTACGGCTTCGTCGTGCTGCCGGCACGCGTTCGACGCCCGCGCGACAAGGCCAAAGTTGAAGCCGCCGTCGGCATCGTCTCGCGCTTTGTGCTCGGCAAGCTGCGCAATCGGCAATTCTTCTCCTTGGTGGAATTGAACGAGGCCGTTCGTGACTGTGTAGCGAAGATCAACGCGAAGGTGATGAAGCAGCTCAAGCAGAGCCGCAACGATCTCTTCGCTAGTCTCGACCGGCCGGCGCTGAAGGGGCTTCCGAGCGAACGCTACCAATATGCCGAGTGGAAGCGCTGCACGGTCGCGCCCGACTATCACGTCGAGGTCGATGACCATTACTACTCGGTGCCGTTCGCCCTGTTGCGCGAGACTGTCAACGCGCGCTTCACGGACGGCACGATCGAGGTCTTCCACAAGAGCCAGCGGATTGCGAGCCACGTGCGCTCGCGCGTTGCGCACAAGCACACGACCATCCCCGAGCACATGCCATCGAGCCATCGGCGTTATGCCGAATGGTCGCCGGCACGCATGTTGCGCGAGGCCGAGAAGATCGGCCCGGCGACGATCGCGCTGTTCGAGGCGATCATGAAGGCCAAGCCCCATCCCGAGCAGGGCTTCCGATCGTGCCTTGGCATCCTCAGCCTGGTGAAGAGTTTTGGACCGGAGCGCATCGAGGCGGCAGCTAGGCGCGGCAACGATATCCGCGCGACCACCTACGGCTCGATCAAGTCGATCCTGCAGAACGGGCTCGATCGCGCCTTCGCCAAACCGGACACGCCGGACGCATCCCCGATCCGGCACGCCAACATCCGCGGGCGTGGCTACTACCACTGAGCAACTCCCGGATGATCGCGTGCCCCGGGAGCCTGCAATCGGCGGCATGCGAAGAAAAGCTGCGGGCGAAAAGAAAACAGAGGAATGAACACATGCTTCCACATCCCACACACGACCGGCTGATCGCCCTCGGGCTCGTCGGCATGGCCAAAGCGTTCGAGGAGCAGCGAGCGCAGCCCGCTGTTACTTCGCTCACGTTCGAGGAACGGCTCGGCCTTCTGGTCGATCGCGAGGCCGTCGAGCGCGAAAGCAAGCGGCTCGTCACCCGCCTCAAGTCTGCCAACCTCAGGCAGAACGCGACCATCGAGGATCTCAACACGAGGGCGGTGCGCGGTCTCGACAAGGCGCTGTTCGCCAAGCTCGCGACCGGAGACTGGATCACCCGGCGACAGGACCTCCTGATTACCGGAAAAACTGGCACGGGCAAAAGTTGGCTTGCCTGCGCGCTCGCACACAAGGCATGCCGTGACGATCGATCGGTGCTCTACTATCGCGTACCGCGCTTGCTTGACGCACTTGCGCTCGCACGCGGCGATGGACGCTATGTACGCCTCCTCAAGACCCTCGCTCGTGTCCAGCTTCTGATCCTCGACGACTGGGGGCTGGCGCCACTGACCTCGCAGCAAGGCCGTGACCTGCTCGAAATCGTCGACGATCGCCACGGCCGCAGCTCAACGATCGTGACCAGTCAGATCCCCGTCGACCACTGGCACGAGTTGATCATCGATCCGACCATCGCCGATGCCGTCCTCGACCGCCTCGTCCACACTGCCCACCGCCTCACGCTCGACGGCGAGACCCTGCGCAAACCAGAAGAAAACTCTGGCAAGCGTGGCAATCTTGACACAGACGCCGCCGAGTGAGCCCTTGAAGCCGTCGATGGGAGGCCGCTGTCCGCGATCACCGGAATGCTGTCCGCGATGGATCGGAATCACTGTCCGCGATCAATCGGAATCCCTGTCCGCAATCGCCGGAATCCGCACCGTGCTTGCCCAGCTCGATGTTGTTGACGTGTGCGGCGGCGCCTTTCTTGTAGAGCGGGAACAACTCATGTTGCGATCGGTATCTGACATTCCGCGCCCCGATTTGTTTATTGAGATATTTAAAATAGCATGCTTCTAGGACGCGCACGAGACTGCTGGGTAGAGGTTTGAGCGGGCTTCAGTAACATCGTTCCAAGCTGGATGCGCTTCTGCGCAGATGCAGTGTGCGACACGTCCTAATCTGACGTGGCGTTCAGCTATTTTCTCCTCACGCCGGAAGACCGAGCAAGAGGAGTTACTGATGGCATTTGGAAACACTTTCAAACTTGAAGGTGCTCGCCGAGAAGTTCTGAGTGGGGCGTATTCAAGACCGTAATGATCGCGGCGGAGACCAGTCACGAAACGTCGGACAGTGCGACGGAGCGCGTTCGTCGCTATCTCGAGAAACAGGCCGCGATGTGGCAGAACAACTACGACTCGGAATTGCAGTTTCGTATCGTGGAAGAGAACCGTGGAACCTCCACACTACGTGAGAGGTCGAGAAATCAGGCATTGTCACTGCCCCTTGTCACCGACCTCGAGGTGAAGCCAGAAAGTATCACGGCAGTGCATCCTCGACGGCAGCACCCTAAAGCGGCGCCATATTCGAAGCCGCAAATGCCGTCTCCAAGGTCAAATACGGCATACAGCACAACTGACCGGAGGCGCGCATGACCTGCGAAGTCGCCGTTATGAACAAGCGCGGCGTCGCTTTGGCTGCTGACAGCGCGGTCACACTGGGGAACGGTAGGAAAATCTATCACACAGCGGAAAAACTATATTCACTCTCGCCGTCGATCCCGGTTGCCGTCATGACCTTTGGCGCTGCCGACATGATGAATGTGCCGTGGAAACCGTCGTCAAAATTTACGCTCAGAAGCTGGGCAACCGTACGTTCGATACGTTGGACCAATATGCAAAGGATTTTCTGAGCTTCATTGAGGGAGCTACCTCGTTGTTTCCTCCCGAAGACCAGAAAAATCACATTGGCAGTGCTGTGCGGGCGGTCTGGTCGGGTCTTTATCGAGATAAACTCACGGAACGGATTGGCGAGAACACGAACAGTTCCGAGGCCGACAAGATTTCGGCATTGACTGAGATCGTACACAACGATCACGAGATCTGGGCGAACAAGTATTCCGATATTGAGGGGCTTGGATCTTAATACGGTTCGCAAATCGTCAAGGCATACGAGGATGTGATTGGGCATGTCGAGAAGCAGGTATTTGAGGGAATGAAATTGCCACGCAGTCTAAAATCGGACTTGCGGAAGACAGTTAGCTTTATGTACGGAAAGCAATGGTTTCACCCCGCTGACGAAAGCGGTGTTGTGATCGCCGGGATGGGTGAGAGCGAGCCCTTTCCTGCGGTATTTCAATATCGTATCGGCACGATTGCGGCAGGCAAGCTTCGATATGCGAAGGTCGAAGAGGCGCGAGTAGGGCCTGCCGATGCCGTCGTTTTACCGTTTGCACAACGTGAAACGATCGACATGATTATTAATGGGATACATCCACAGTTACGCACTACGCTCATTGATGATTGTGGTCGCTGGACGACGAGGAACGTCAAGAACGGAAAGACAAAAAGCCCAGATCTCAATAAAAAGAAGAAACAGGAATTTTCCAACTATCTGCGCGAGAAAATCCTAAACCGCTATGATTCCCCGTTCATGGAGGCGGTCTCCGCATTGCCGCGGCAAGATCTTGCCAAGATGGCAGAGGCGCTGGTCAACCTGACGGCGTTCCTCATGCGCATGACAGCAGACCAGCAGGAAACGGTAGGCAGACCGATCGATGTTGCCTTGCTGTCCAAATGTGATGGATTCATCTGGATCAAGCACAAGGATCTTCTTCCGCAGGCGATGCATACGGCAGCCTTATGACGTAGAGCCATTTGGGAACATGTGCGATCCCGGCAAAGGCTGTGCCATAGCAGAAAGCAGCGAGGTTGCGTTAAATGAGCGGAAATTGAAGTGTTGATCCTTGGCCCAATTTGATCACGGGGTCAGTAATCTGGACGCGAGCTTGATATTCAATGATCCAGCTTTATCGATCGGATAAGTTGGGTCTGTTCAATTATTCTGAAATTGATGAGAATATATAGTAGGCAACGGTTAAGCTTTTTCCGATACGGCCGTAAAGGAACCTGTATCTTGATCA
>JAPLPD010000297.1 GCA_026400395.1 Alphaproteobacteria bacterium
CCCTCCACCCGGCCAACGCGGATGTGGATAACGAGGGGCGACGCTACCGCTGTGAAGGCGCGCGACCCCCCTCGTTACCCACAAACGCTCAGCCCCATCCAAAAGGGGACATTCTCATCGTGCGGAACGAGGGGACATTCTCATTGTGCGTTGACAGGCAGCGTCGTCCCACCGAAGTCGCCTCCATAGAAACGACTCATTCCGACCCGAGTTCGGGGATAAGCCCAGTCCGTCAATGGCCTACGGCTTGATCGGCGGCCGCCAGCGCGGCAAAGCCGTGACAGCGCCGTTCGAGGAGAACAAAAATCGTGCCCTGGTCAGTGTTTCGCCCGGCGATCGGCGTTGCCGCGACGGTTTTCGCGGTGTCGGTTGCCGATCCGGCGCTGGCGCAGGGCCGATTGGACGCCCGTTATTCGGTCACGCTGGCCGGGGTTCCGGTCGGCAAGGGCGCCTGGGTCGTCGATATCGCCGAAAACCAGTTCACGGCCGCAGCAAGCGGCACCACCGCCGGACTTCTGCAGGTGTTCGCCAGCGGGCAGGTCAGCGGCGCCTCCCGCGGTCTGTTGGTTGGCGGCAATCTGGTGCCGGCCACGTTCGCCGCCAGCATCACCAGTTCCAAGAGGACCGAGGAAATCCGAATCACCCTCGGCTCCGGCGATGTGAAGGACGTCTCGATCACCCCGGAGACGCCGGACGATCCAGAACGCATTCCGGTCACCGAAGCGCACTTTCACGGCGTCAGCGATCCGATGACCGGCTCGCTGATCCGCGTGGCGGGCACCGGCAACCCGGTCGGACCGCAGGCGTGCCAGCGCACCACGCCGATCTTCGACGGCCGCATGCGCTACAATCTGCAGTTCGTCTACAAGCGTATGGAGCAGGTCCGGGCCGAAAAGGGCTACGAGGGACCGGTGGTCGTCTGCGCGGTCTATTTCGTGCCGGTCGCCGGCTTCGTACCGCATCGCAGTTCGGTCAAATATTTGAGCGCCCAGCGCGACATGGAGGTCTGGTTCGCTCCGGTCGCCAACACGCGGGTGCTGGTGCCGTACCGGGTCTCGATCCCCACCCCGGTCGGAACTGGCGTCATGCAGGCCACCCAGTTCGTCTCGGTGGCGCAGCCGCGCGCGGCCGCGGTCGGCACCAAAACGCAATAAAGACGCTTGCGGCACGGGCTCCGGCTTGCCAATTGCGGGTGCGGCGGCGTGGTAGACCGCGCGTTAACGATCGGACGGTGTCGAACGGACCACAACGGCGGCCATTACCCGATGTAGTGGCTAATGGCGCATGACGATCCAGATGTCGGGGTGAACAAAGCCGCATCTCACCGGAGTCAGCGATTCGGGCCGGGTTCGTTCCAGACTCGTTCGCATCCTTAAGAGGGCGCGCCTCCGGCGGCGCATTGTGATACACAAAGCCGTGCCCGCTGGCTGAAGCGGGCCCTCCCACCTGGAAAACGGATGCCACTTTCGTTCTCGTCGCCCGTGACCCGCGACGGCCGCCTGCGTGGCGCCGGCGTGACCGCCGTGCTCGGTCCCACCAACACCGGCAAGACCCATCTCGCGATCGAGCGGATGCTTGGCCATTCGTCCGGCATGATCGGGCTGCCGCTGCGGCTGCTGGCGCGCGAGGTCTACAACAAGGTCGCCGACCGGGTCGGAGCGGAAAACGTCGCGCTGATCACCGGCGAGGAGAAGATCAAGCCGCCGAACCCGCGCTACTGGGTGGCCACCGTAGAGGCCATGCCGCGCGATCTCGATCTCGCTTTCGTTGCCATTGATGAGGTGCAGCTTGGCTCCGATCTCGATCGCGGCCACGTCTTCACCGACCGCATGCTCAACCGCCGCGGCCGCGAGGAGACGCTGGTGCTGGGCGCCGCCACAGTCCGCCCGATGGTCGAACGGTTGCTGCGTGGCGCCAACATCGTGCAGCGCCCCAGGCTTTCGACGCTGATCCACTCCGGCGACAAAAAGCTCAGCCGGCTGCCAAGGCGGAGCGCCATCGTCGCGTTCTCATCCGACGAGGTTTACGCCATCGCCGAGTTGATCCGCCGCCAGCGCGGCGGCGCGGCCGTGGTGATGGGCTCGCTGTCGCCGCGCACGCGCAACGCCCAGGTGGCGTTGTTCCAGTCCGGCGACGTCGATTATCTGGTCGCCACCGATGCCATCGGTATGGGGCTGAACCTCGATGTCGAACATGTTGCTTTTGCCTCCGACCGCAAGTTCGACGGTTACCAGTTCCGCAAACTCAACACCTCCGAACTGGCGCAAATCGCCGGCCGCGCCGGACGGGCGCAGCGCGACGGCACCTTCGGCACCACCGGGCGCTGCCCGCCGTTCGACGAGGAGACCGTCCACGCGCTCGAAAGTCATTCGTTCGAGCCGATCAAGGTGCTGCAATGGCGCAACACCGATCTGGAATTTTTGTCGATCGGAGCGCTGCAGGCATCGCTGGCCGTCACGCCGACCGAGCCGGGACTGACCCGCGCGCCGATCGCCGAGGACATCCTGGTGCTCGAACATGCTGCACGCGATGACGAAATTCGCGCAATGGCCACCGGCCGGGATGCGGTCGAGCGATTGTGGCAGGCGTGCCAGGTGCCCGACTACCGCAAGATCGCTCCGGCGACACACGCGGAGCTTGTGGCGACCCTCTATGGATTCTTGATGCGGCGGGGTAAAATCCCCGATGACTGGTTCTCTGCCCAAGTCGCGCAGGCCGACCGCACCGATGGCGGTATCGACACGCTATCGAACCGGATCGCGCATGTGCGGACCTGGACTTTCGTGGCGAACCGTCCCGACTGGCTTGCCGATCCGGAGCATTGGCAAGCGGTTGCCCGCAGCGTCGAAGACAAGCTCTCGGATGCCTTGCATGAACGACTTACCGAGCGTTTCGTCGATCGCCGTACCAGCGTGTTGATGCGACGGCTGCGAGAGAACACAACATTGGAAACTGAAATCAAAAAGTCCGGCGAAGTCGTGGTCGAAGGTCACGAGATCGGCCGCCTCGATGGGTTTACTTTTGTCGCCGATGCGTCGGCCGCGGGGTCCGAGGCCAAGGCATTGCAGGCAGCGGCCCGTTCGGCGCTGGCCGGCGAGATCGACGCCCGCGCCACCAAGGTTACGCAGGCGCCGGACCGCGAGTTCGTGCTCTCGTCGGACGGTTCGGTGCGCTGGACCGGCTCGGCTGTCGGCAAATTGATCGCCGGTGACGATGTGCTGCGCCCGCGGCTTCGCGTCATCGCCGACGAGCAACTCACCGGTGCGTCCCGCGAGGTGGTGCAGACGCGGCTCGATCTCTGGCTGAAGAACCACATCGAGCGGCTGCTCGGGCCTTTGTACGCACTCGCTGCCGCCGACGACATCACCGGCATCGCCCGCGGCGTCGCTTTCCAGTTGATCGAAGCGATCGGCGTGTTGGAGCGGCAGAAGGTGGCCGAGGACGTCAAGGGTCTCGACCAGCCGTCGCGCGCCAACCTTCGAAAGTACGGCGTGCGGTTCGGCGCCTATCATCTTTATCTGCCGGCGCTGCTGAAGCCGGCGCCGCGCAGCCTCGCGGCGCAACTCTGGATGCTCAAGCACGGCACGCCTGACGACAAGGGGCTCGACGATCTGCAGCGGCTGGCGTCGAGCGGGCGCACTTCGATTCCGGTCGACAAGGAAACGCCGAAGCTGCTCTACCGCACCATTGGCTACCGGGTGTGCGGCGAGCGGGCCATCCGCGTCGACATTCTGGAGCGGCTTGCCGATCTGATTCGCCCGGCGCTCGCCTGGCGGGAGGGCGCAAGCGGCGTCAAGCCGGCCGGTGCGTTTACGGGTTTCGGCTTCACCGTGACCGGCGCCATGACCTCGTTGACCGGCGCGTCGGGCGAGGACTTTGCTTCGATTTTGCGCTCGCTTGGCTATCGGATGGACCGACGGCCCAAGCCCCCGGAGCCGGTCGCAGCTACGCCTGAAGTGGTGGCGGCGGACGCGCCGGAAACCGCCGCCGCCTCCGATGCCGCGACGACCGACGGAGAACATGCGCCGACGCTGGCGCCGGACGCCGAGCCTGTAGATGACGCTTTGATCGAGCCGCTGGCGGAAGCGTCTGCTGCGGAAGCTGCTGCTCCCGCCGAAATTCCGGTGGAGCCTGCGCCGGACGCGCAATCGCTGTTGCCGAGCGTTGAATTCACCAACACCGAATCGGTGCCGGCCATGCCGGAAGCGGCGTC
>JAPLPD010000182.1 GCA_026400395.1 Alphaproteobacteria bacterium
CAAGGGCGCGGCTCGCACCGTCACCGCTCTGATGAAGCTCATCGGCAAACTCGTCAAGACGTTTGCGCCCGAGCAGTGCGCAAACTACTTTCGACATGCCGGATACCGGTGATGACCCAAATCAAATGGAAAACGCTCTAGCATCGAGCATGGCGCGCACGTCGGCTATCTCGGCCACCGCCTGCTGCGCCCGCATCGTGATCTGATCGCGCAGAATCAGCGCCGCCTGCGGATAGGCTTCGAGCATTTTCAGAAATAGGCTGCGCGAAATGCGGATCACGGAGGACGGCTCGTTCGCCGTCGCGGTCGCCGGCCGCTTCACTTCGGCGATCAGCGCCATTTCGCCCAGAAGCGTACCCGCGCCCACGAAAATGTCCGCCGCCAGCTTTGAGTTGTTCTCCAGCCGGAACGATCCCTCCTGGACGACAAAGCCGCAGTCGGCCGCATCGCCGGACTGGAACAGCACCTCGCCCTTGTGCACGTAACGGCTTTCCGCGCCGATCGCGAGAATGCGCAGCGCATCGCGGCCGAGCATACGCAGCGTCGGCACCCGTTCAAAAAAGAGAATGTCGTCTTCGATGCTCAATGTAGCGCTCTGCGAATCTGCAGCATGATCGTATCTGAAATCTGCAATCGATTCCCTTGCGGGCGTGATCCTTACTGCACCAGCTTGTAGCCGCCCGCGTCGGTGACCAGGATCGCCGGACTTGCAGCGTCCTTCTCGACCTTCTGCCGGAGCCGATAAACATGGGTCTCAAGCGTGTGGGTGGTCACCCCAGAATTGTAGCCCCAGACCTCCTGCAGCAGCGTCTCGCGCGACACCGGCTTTTGCCCGGCCCGATAGAGAAAGCGCAGGATCGCGGTTTCCTTCTCGGTAAGTCGTATCTTGCTGCCCTTTGGGTTCATAAGCAGCTTCGAGCTTGGAAGGAACGTGTAGGGCCCGATGACGAAAACCGCATCCTCGCTCGCCTCGTGCTGGCGCAACTGCGCGCGAATGCGGGCCAACAGAACGGCAAAGCGGAATGGCTTGGTGATGTAGTCGTTGGCGCCGGACTCCAGCCCGAGGATGGTGTCGGAATCGGTGTCATGCCCGGTCAGCATGATGATCGGAGCCTTGAAGCCGCTTTTGCGCAGGATGCGCACGGCCTCTCGCCCGTCGATGTCGGGGAGCCCCACATCCATGATGACGAGGTCGATCTGGCCGGTTTTGGCCTCCGCCACTCCCTTGGTGCCGGTATCGGCCGAAACAGCCTCGAATTCATCGTGCAAGGCGAGTTGTTCGACCAGAGCTGTCCGCAGCTCGGTGTCGTCATCGACAATCAGAATTTTGCGGCTATTGGGCATCGTTTTTTCCGGGTCCCCAGGGCCGGCTTGGCCATAGCCCGGCAACTTTGGGCGAAGTAGAGCATTCAGGCGTAAAAGAGCAAGAACCTTGGACCCACGAACCCTTGAAACCATGAATAACGCCCCACTTCATAGCCTCCGGGTCAGGGCCAGGCCGGGGCAACGGACCAAAGGCTGGCTCGTGGCCGGGCCGCTGGTGCTGCCGGTCGCGCTCGGCCGGGGCGGTATCCGAGCCAACAAGCGCGAGGGCGACGGCGGCACCCCGCGCGGGACCTTCAGGCTGCGCCGGCTGTGGTGGCGCGCCGACCGTTCAACTCGACCAATGACCCAGTTGCCGGTCCGGCGTATCCGCGGCGACGATGGCTGGTGCGAAAACCCCGGCGACCGCCATTACAACCAGCCGATCCGGCTCATGCCCGACGATCCGGGCGACCGGCTGAAGCGCGCCGACCACCTTTATGACCTCATCATCGAGCTCGACCACAACACCCGCCCGCGTGTCGCCGGCCGAGGCAGCGCCGTGTTCATGCATCTCGCCCGGCCGGGGTTCGCGGCAACCGCGGGTTGCGTGGCGCTGACCGGCCCGGCACTGCGCCGGCTGATCGCCCGCATCGGGCCGCGAACCCGGATCGCGATCGGCTGAAGGTTCGCCGATTTGCTTGGTGAACGCTTGGTTACGGCCAAGGTCCAGCCAACTCAAATCCGCGCTTTAACGAAAACTCCAAGTTCGTTGCTTACAAAATGTCCGATGACGGAACCGCCGGAGGCGGCCGGCTGCTCGGACAGGACAAAAAATGACCCTTAACAATGCCCCGCCGCCCGCCGCCCCCGCACGAACATCCCGCGAAGCGATCGGACGAGTTCTCGCCGTCAGCGGCGCGCAGATCACCGTCGGCCTGACGCCGGCGGCGCCGGGCAGCGCTTCGCGCGCCACCGTCGGCAAATTTCTCGGCATCGTCAGCAGCGGCTCAGTTATCGTCGGACTGATCACCGAGATTTCCGAACGGCCGCAACGCGACCAGGATCCGAGTTGCCGCGCAACCGCTCGCATCGATCTGGTCGGCGAGATCAAGGCGAGCGCGGCGGGCACGCCGTTCTTTCAACGCGGCATCACCGAATACCCGATGATCGGCGAACCGGCGATGCTGATGGCCGATCGCGATTTGCGGCTGATCTATCAGGGCGCTAACGGGCGGCCGTCGAACGTCGGCGTGCTGCAGCAGGACCCTACGATCCAGGCGCAGATCGACATCGAGCAGCTCGTCAGCAAGCATTTCGCCGTACTCGGCACCACCGGCGTCGGCAAATCGAACGGCGTCGCCATCCTGCTGTCGCAGATTCTCGATAAGCGGCCTGACCTTCGTATCTTCCTGACTGATCCGCACAACGAGTACGGCCGCTGCTTCGGCGAAAAGGCCCAGGTGCTCACACCGCGCAATCTGCGGCTGCCGTTCTGGCTGTTCAATTTCGAAGAAACGGTGGACGCGTTCTTCGGCGCTCGCCCCGGCATCGACGAAGAGGTCGAAATTCTTTCCGAGGCGATTCCGGAAGCCAAGGCCGCCTATGTGCAGCTCAAGGGCTCCAACGATCGCACGCTGTCCAAGAAAAAAGATGCAAGGGAAGCCGGCTACGGCGTCGATACGCCGGTGCCGTACCGCATCGAAGACCTGATCGCGGTGATCGATGGCAAGATGGGCAAGCTCGAGAACCGCTCGCGCATCGTGTTTTACAACAAGCTGCTCCAGCGCATCAAAACCTTCCGCAATCACCCGCGCTACGGATTCATGTTCGAGAACGCCACGGTCGGCGGCGATACCATGGCCGAGGTGGTGGGACATCTGTTCCGCATCCCGGCGAACGGCAAACCGATGACCATCATGCAGCTCGCCGGTTTCCCCGCCGAGGTGGTGGATTCGGTGGTTTCGGTGTTGTCTCGCATGGCCTTCGACTTCGGCTTATGGAGCGACGGCGCGTCGCCGCTGCTGTTCGTCTGCCAGGAGGCGCACCGCTACGCACCGGCCGATTCCAAAATCGGCTTCGGCCCGACCCGGCGCGCGCTGTCCCGCATCGCCAAGGAAGGCCGCAAGTACGGCGTGTTCCTCGGCCTCGTCACCCAGCGGCCGGCGGAGATCGATCCCAACATCATCTCCCAGTGCAGCACCATGTTCGTCATGCGGCTGTCCAACGACCGCGATCAGGCGCTGATCCGCTCGGCGATCTCTGACGCGGGCGCCACCATGCTGACCTTCGTGCCGTCGCTCGGCACCGGCGAGGTGTTCGCATTTGGCGCTGGCGTGCCGTTGCCGACCCGGATGAAATTCCGCGAGTTGCCGGTGGCGCTGCGGCCGACCAGCGAAGCCGGCGGCAATACCCGGGTCGCGGCGGGCTCGTCGCCCGACCGCAACATGATCGACTCGGTCATCGATCGCTGGCGCGCCGCGACGATGAGCCACAAGGGCCAATCCGACGACGACGGCGGCGAATACGGCTCGTTCCGCGACGACATCGCGCCGGCGCGCGACGAAGCGCCGCGATTTGCGCCCGCGCCGCCGATCGCACCCGCCGCTCCGATCGTATCGGCATCGGTCATTCCAGGGCTCGACACACCGCCACGACCTAGCATCCTGCGCCGGCCTCTGTCGTCGGAGCCGCTCGGGCCGAATAATCCGGCGCCGCTGCCGAGCCGGTATCGCTAGAGCCACCGACTATCGGTGGTCCCGCGCACCGAAAATGGCGCTGCCGATCCGAACATGGGTTGCACCCATGGCGATGGCCGCGACGTAGTCCGCGCTCATGCCCATCGATAATTGCATCAGCCCGTTGCGCGCCGCGATCTTGGCGGTCAGAGCGAAATGCGGCGAAGGCGCCTCGTCGGCCGGCGGAATGCACATCAGCCCGCCGATCGTCAGACCGTAGCTATCGCGGCAGCGCGCCAGGAACCCATCGGCATCCTGGGGCAGCACGCCGGCCTTCTGCGCCTCGGCGCCCGTATTGATCTCGACGAACAGCAGCGGCTGGCGGCCTTGCCGTGATATCTCCTTCGCCAGCGCCTCACACAGACTTGGCCGGTCGACGGAGTGGATGGCGTGAAACAGCGCAACCGCCTCCTTGGCCTTGTTCGACTGCAGCGGCCCGATCATGTGCAGTTCGATTCCCACATGATTTGCCGCCAGCACCGGCCATTTCCCCGCTGCCTCCTGCACACGATTCTCGCCGAACACCCGTTGGCCCGCGGCTATGACCGGCTCGATGGCCTCCGCCGGAAATGTCTTCGACACCGCCACCAGGGTCACCGCCGACGGCTCGCGCCCGGCCTCGCGGCAGGCCCGCGCGATCTCGGCGCGCACCGCGGCCAGACCGGAATTCGTAGTTTCGCTGTTCATGGCCCCATCCATAACACTGCCGCCGAACGCGCAAAACCCGGCGAAGCCGGGTTTTGCTAACGCTTGGAAGAGTTAGCGGCAGGTTATCTCTGCTGCCGGGCGCTCAGCACCTAGTGGCGAGCGCGGCCAAACGCAGCACCGCTGGTCGGTACATCCGTACGCACCGACTCGGTCGGCGGCGGCAGCAGGCCGTAGCGCTGGAAATCAGCGACGATGGCGGGCTTCGCCGTCTTCGCGGCGGCGATGTCGATGTTGCCGCCCGCGTAATCGCCCTTCCGCCGCTTGGCCATGCCACGCCCATACAGCGACGCGACCTTGTTCGGGTCGATCTGCAAAGCCGCGTCGTAGTCGGTGATCGCCTCTTCGTAGCGAGTCATCCGCAGCAGCACGAAGCCACGGCTGTCGAGCGCATGGACGTAGTCCGGCTTGAGCTTCAGCGCCTCGTTACAATCGGCAAGCGCCTCCTGTAGCCGGCCGACGGTCGCGCGGGTCCAGCAGCGGCTGTTCCAGGCTGCCGCGTTCTGCGGCTGAAGCTTGGTGACGTGGCCGTAGTCGGCAATCGCTTCGTCCGGGCGCTTGCGTCCTTCGTGGGCGATGGCGCGGCTGAAATAGGCGGCGACATACTTCGGATCGATCTTGATCGCCTGATCGTAGTCGGCGAGCGCACGATCATAGTCGCGTTTCTTGAGGAACGCGTTGCCGCGGTTGTTGAGACGCACCGCGTCGGGCTCCAGCTTGATCGCCGCGTCATAGTCGGCGATGGCGCGCTGCTGCTGGCCGTTGTTGAAATAGGCGAGCCCGCGATTGTTCAGCGCCGACGCATAGCCGGGATTGAGTTCGACCGCCTTGTCGTAGTCGGCGATCGCCTGTTCGTAGTCGCGCGCCGCCGCATAAGCGATGCCGCGGTTGTTGAACGCCGCGGCCTGTTGCGGGTCGGACTTGATCGCCTCGTCGAAGTCGGCGACCGCCTTGGCGAGATCGCCCTTGGCCTTCCATTCAACACCGCGATTGGAATAGGCAAGCGCCAGCGTCTTGCCGTTATAGGTGCCGGACTTGATCGCGCGCGTGCAGGCGGCGATCGCGTCGTCGCCGGAACTCTTGGCGCAGGTTTCCCAGTCATCGGCTCGCGCCGGTTCCGCAACAACGAGCGCCGTCAGCAACGCGGCAAAAGGCCAGTAGCGCCGAACATCGTTTGGCATGCGTCCCCTTCGTGGCCTTCCCCGCCATTAACAAATCAGGCGGTGAAGGGGGTGCCAACTCGTTTCGGCTGTTAGTGTTAAGACTCGAACTCGCCGCGCTCACCGATTCTGATGCGAATCGAGGCCGATGCCTTCCACGAGATGCCCGAACAGCTTCGTGAGCTTGGCGCGATCCGCCTCCGGCAGCGGCGGCTTGAGCAGGGCCGCCACGTTGCTGCGCAGATGCGAGGCGTCGCCGGTGCCGAACAGCACCACGTCGACACCCGGCTCGTGCCGCGCGAAACGATATGCTGCCTCGATCATGTTCGACGCGCCGCCCACGTGCACCAGAAACCCGAGCGGATCGTCGGTCTCGCCCAGCCACTTTTCGACCAGGCCCTTGTCGGCAAGCGCCTTCATCTCACGCGCGACGCGCGGCGGATCGGCGAAGATGCTGCGCACCGCGAACATCAAAAGCGTGCCGATGCCCTTGGCTTGCGTGATCGGAAACACGTTCGCCCGCGCACCCTGATGCATCATGTGGAACCCCACCATGTACACCTCCCAGATCGGATCGTTCACAGCGCGCTTCAGCATCGCGTTGGTGAAGTCGGTGATCGGGTTTTCGGTGATGCCGATGTGGCGGATCTTGCCCTTCTGCTTTTCCTTGAGCAGCACCGGCCCGAGCACATTCAGCGCGTAGTCGTATTCGTCCAGCTCCACGCCGTGCAGATTGAACACATCGACATAGTCGGTGCCCAGCAGGCGCAGCGAATTGTCGAGGCTCGCGATCACCTTCTCGGGCGTCGCGAACGGCTTGCCGCGAAATTGCGCCTTGGTGGCAATGACCACTTGGTCGCGGCGCAAGGTTTTTAGCGCCTTCCCGACAACGCCCTCGGTGCCGTAGCTCGCCGCCGTGTCGATGAAGTTGATACCCAGGCCCACAGCCTCATGGATCAGCCCCGCGGCCTCGTCCTCGGTCTTTCCGGCCTTCAGGCCGAGGCGGGAAAAGCCGCCGGTGCCAAGGCCGGCGACCGAGACGCGGAGGTTGGTGCGGCCAAGGGTGGTGAATTGCATCTGCGGATATCTCAATGGGTTTCGGGATTTTAGGTGCCGCGCACCTTAGCCCACCTTATTCCGGCTGCCAGCCCCATGACAAAATTGGCCGCCCCGTCATGGCGGTGTCACAGCCCGCCGCACATCCTGCCTCCGGAAACAGGGGACGGGTTCATGGACGCAATTATCGAGAGGCCGCGCGCCGAGGAAAAGTTGAAGCGCTGGCAGCCAGCCGGATGCGAGCGTGTGGCGCTGGTTCTGCAGGGCGGCGGAGCACTCGGCGCCTATCAGGCCGGGGTTTATCAGGCGTTGCACGAAGCCGATGTCTAGCCGGACTGGGTGTCGGGCGTCTCGATCGGCGCCATCAACTCGGCGATCATTGCCGGCAACACGAGGCGCCAGCGCCTGCAGGCGCTTCGCACGTTCTGGGAACGCATCACCGAGCGCAAGGTCTGGCACTACACCCCGGACGGCGATGTGTTCCGCAAGGCGCGCAACGCCGCAAGCTCCTGGTTGACGATGACGCAGGGCCTGCCTGGATTCTTCGCCCCCCGTCAAACAAGCCCATGGATGAGCCTGCCCGGCGCCGCCACCGCCACCGCCACCGCCACCGCCACGAGCTACTACGACACCACCCCGTTGATGAAAACACTGAACGAACTCGTCGATTTCTCGATGATCAACGACAAAGTTATGCGCTTTTCGGTCGGCGCAGTGAACGTGCTGAGCGGCAACTTTGTCTATTTTGACAATTCGCATGAGACCATCGCGGCCGAGCACGTCGCCGCCAGTGGCGCGCTGCCACCCGCTCTGCCGATGGTGAAGATCGGCACCGATCATTTCTGGGACGGCGGCATCGTGTCCAACACGCCGTTACAGCATCTGCTCGACGAAGAAAGCGATCTGAACACGATGATCTTTCAGGTCGATCTGTTCAGCGCACGCGGCCCTTTGCCTCGCGACATTCAAGAGGTTCTCGCGCGGCACAAGGACATCATGTTTTCGTCGCGCACCCGCTACAACACCGACGTTTATCGCCGCATCCACAATTGGAAGACGCAGTTGCGTCAGGCGCTCGGAAAAATTCCGGCTGAATTGCTGTCACCCGAAGAGCTTGCGCTCAAGGAAATGCTCGCCGACCTGCCGGATATCGCGATCATTCATCTGATCTACCAGCAGAAGACCTACGAGGGACACGCCAAGGACTACGAGTTTTCCGGCACGTCGATGAACGAGCATTGGCAGAGCGGCTACGAGGACACCAAGCGCACGCTCAAGCGGAAGGACTGGCTGACCATGCCCAAGGCAGGCGTCGGCCTCGTGGTTCATGACGTTCACCGCGAGGATGAATTTCGCTAGGTCGAAACAATGAAGGAGGCGACCGTGAACGTGCACAGTGTTGACACGAACGCGCAATCCGCCACCGACCTCTTTGACCATCTACCGGAACTGGGCACAGTGCCCGGACTGGTGTGGGCGTTCCGGATTCATGAAGACGGCAAAGCCGACACCCTGCCGGTCGATCAGCCGATCGAAGGCGGCCACGAAGGCTGGATTTGGCTGCACGTCGATCTTGCCAACCAGCAGACCAGCCGATGGCTGGCTGCTTCGGGACTGCCGCCGGCAGCGATCGCCACCATGCTGTCGCGGGACCGCCACCAGCAGTTGCACACGACCAGCACCTACATCCACGGAATCCTCGCCGACCTGGAGGGCGGTATCGGTGGCGTCGGCGAAGGCATCGGCCATTTGCGCTTTGTCATGACCGACCGCCTGCTGATCAGCGGTCGGCATCGCGATCTGGCATCGGTCGAAACCGTGCGCACCCGGATCGAGAGTGGACGGCACCGGCTCTCCCACGTGGCCTCCCTGTTGGAATTGATCGTCGAGCAGGTGGCCGACGGCATCGACCAGATCGTCGATGAGTTGGCAACCGAATTGGACGGCATCGAAAATGCGCTGGCCGACCGGTCGACCGGAGTCGAACGTTCCAAGCTTGCGCGGATGCGGCACGCAGCCGTGCGTCTGCACCGCCAACTGGCCGGGTTGCGCGCGGTCTTTCACCGGCTCGAGCGGAAGGGGTCGGAGGGCATCAAGCCGGGGTTGCAACTTGCCGCCAGCAAGCTTGCGCAGCGGCTCGACGATCTCGATCACGGCGTCCTAGAACTCCGCGAGCGGGGCCACCGGCTGCAGGAGGAAGCCTCCTCGCTGATGGCCGAAGAAACCAACCGGCATCTGCATGTTCTCTCGATCGTGACGACGCTGCTACTGCCGCCGACCCTGGTCACCGGCATATTCGGAATGAACATCAAGGGGCTCCCCTTCATTGAAAACGAAGCCGGGTTTTTGTGGACCATGGGGCTGGTCTTGATGTCGTCCCTGGCCGTGTACGTCGTCATGCGGCGGGTCGGCATTTTTAAGTCCTAGACCAGTGCTGGAAGTGTCACAGGGACGTCACGTGACCTGTGCGAGCGTGGCGACGCTGAAAGCTGGAGCGGCCGTTTTTCGAGGAGAGACAAAATGAACGAACTCAGCCCGACCGAGGAAGAATTGCTCCGCGCGCGCATCGCCGACGAGATGGCCGACAGCGCCGACGAAGAACTGGAGCTCGAGCTCGATGACAACCGGCTCGACAAGCTTGTGGCCGAGGCCGACGGCCACCAGGCCAACAAAGGCATGGACCGCAAGATTTATTTTAGCGAGCTGCTCCGCCTGCAAGGCGAACTGATCAAGCTTCAGGATTGGGTGCAGCACTACAAGAAGAAGATCGTGGTGATCTTCGAAGGGCGCGACGCCGCCGGCAAGGGCGGGGTCATCAAGCGCATCACCCAGCGGCTCAACCCGCGCGTCTGCCGGGTCGCGGCGCTCCCCGCGCCGAACGAACGCGAGCGCACGCAATGGTATTTCCAGCGCTACGCCACGCACCTGCCGGCCGGCGGCGAAATCGTGCTGTTCGATCGGAGCTGGTACAACCGCGCCGGCGTCGAACGCGTGATGGGATTCTGCACCGAGCAGGACTGCCAGGATTTTTTCCGGTCAGCACCCGAGTTCGAAAGCATGCTGGTGCGTTCGGGCATCACGCTGATCAAGTACTGGTTCTCGATCACGGACGACGAGCAGCAATTCCGTTTCTCGATGCGGATTCAGGATCCGCTCAAGCAATGGAAGCTCTCACCGATGGACGTGGAATCGCGCAAGCGCTGGGAGCAATACACCAAGGCCAAGGAGGAGATGCTGGAGCGGACGCACACCGAGACCGCGCCGTGGTGGATTGTCGATGCGATCGACAAGAAAAAGGCGCGGCTCAACTGCATTAGCCACTTTCTGGCGCAGATTCCCTATCAGACGGTCGCCCACCCGCCCGTTGTCCTGCCCGATCGGGTGCGCAATCCGGATTACAGCCGCGGCCCGATCCCGCGGGAAATGTACGTGCCGGAGCCGTATTGATCCGGGTCTAAGGGCCCTCCGAGGGCTGGCAAACCCCTTCCCCATCCCGCCCGCGGCCTCTAAAACAGCGGTCAAATGACCGCAGAATCAGCAAAATCCGACCGCTACAACGCCCGGGAATCCGAAGCCCGCTGGCAAAAGACCTGGGACGAGCGCGGCATCTTCAAGGTCGCCAACGGCGACCGGCGCCCGAAATACTACGTGCTGGAGATGTTCCCCTACCCGTCGGGGCGCATCCACATGGGCCATGTCCGCAACTACACGATGGGGGACGTGGTCGCGCGCTACAAGCGCGCCAAGGGCATGAGCGTGCTGCATCCGATGGGCTGGGACGCCTTCGGCATGCCGGCCGAAAACGCCGCCATGGTGCGCAAGGTCCATCCCAAGGAATGGACCTATGCCAACATCGCCGCGATGAAGAAGCAGCCCCAGTCGATGGGGCTGTCGCTCGACTGGAGCCGCGAGATCGCGACCTGCGATTCGGCCTATTACAAGCACCAGCAGCGGATGTTCCTGGACTTCCTCAAGGCCGGGCTGGTCGAGCGCAAGCAATCGAAGGTGAACTGGGACCCGGTCGATATGACCGTGCTCGCCAACGAGCAGGTCATCGACGGCCGCGGCTGGCGCTCCGGCGCCCTCGTCGAGCAGAAAGAGCTGACACAGTGGTTCTTCAAGATCAGCAAATATTCCGAGGAGTTGCTGACCGCGCTCGACACGCTCGACCGCTGGCCGGAAAAGGTCCGGCTGATGCAGAAGAACTGGATCGGCCGCTCTGAGGGCCTGCTGGTCCGCTTCGCGCTCGATCCAAAGACCGCGCACGGCGGCGCGAGCGAGATCGAGGTGTTCACCACGCGGCCTGACACGCTGTTCGGCGCAAAGTTCGTGGCGATCGCGCCGGATCATCCGCTGGCGAGCGCGGCCGCGGCGAACAATCCCGCGCTCGCGAAATTTATCGAGGAGTGCAAGCACCGCGGCACCGCGCAAGCCGAGATCGACACCGCCGAGAAGCTCGGCTTCGACACCGGCATGAAGGCGGTGCATCCGTTCGATCCGGCGTGGACGCTGCCGGTGTATGTCGCCAACTTCATCCTGATGGACTACGGCACCGGCGCGATTTTCGGCTGCCCGGCGCACGACCAGCGCGATCTCGATTTCGTCAACAAATACGGCCTCGGCAACGTGCCGGTGGTCTGCCCGACCGGCCAGGAGCCGGCGAGCTTCGTCATCACTAATGTCGCGTATGACGGCGACGGCACGATGATCAACTCGCGCTTCCTCGACGGCATGAGCATCGTTCAGGCCAAGGACGAGGTCGCCAAACGCCTGGAGGCACAGACCCGGGGCAACGCGCCGGTCGCGCAGCGCCAGGTCAACTACCGGCTCCGCGACTGGGGCATCTCGCGGCAGCGCTACTGGGGCTGCCCGATCCCGATCATCCACTGCGAGGCTTGCGGCGTCGTACCGGTGCCGGCGAAAGACCTGCCGGTACAATTGCCCGACGACGTGACCTTCGACCGCCCCGGCAATCCGCTGGAGCGCCATGCCACTTGGAAGCACGTTGCCTGCCCGCAATGCGGTAGGCCCGCGCGTCGGGAAACCGACACGATGGACACCTTCGTCGATTCGTCGTGGTATTTCGCGCGCTTCACCGATCCGTGGAACACCGAAGCCCCGACCGACCGCAAGGTCGTGGACGAGTGGCTCCCGGTCGATCAGTACATTGGCGGCATCGAGCACGCGATCCTGCATCTGCTTTACTCGCGCTTCTTCACCCGCGCGATGAAGGCCACCGGCCACGCCGGCATCGACGAGCCGTTCGCCGGCCTGTTCACCCAGGGCATGGTGGTGCACGAGACCTACGCCAAGGCCAACGGCGAGTGGGTCACCCCGGCTGAAATCAAGATTGAAGGTGCCGAGGGTGGCGCGCGCACCGCGACGCTGACTGCGACCGGCGAGCCGATCAAAATCGGCGGCATTGAGAAGATGTCAAAGTCGAAGAAGAACACCATCGACCCCGACGACATCATGGGGACCTACGGCGCCGACGTGGCGCGCTGGTTCATGCTGTCGGATTCGCCGCCCGAGCGCGACGTCGAGTGGACCGAGCGCGGCGTGCAGGGCTCATGGCGTTTCACCAACCGCCTGTGGCGACAGGTCGGCGAGGCCACCGAGATCGCCCGGCAGGCCCCCACCGATCGTCCCGCCACATTCAGTGAGCCGGCGCTGGCCGTTCGCAAGGCCGCCCACGGAGCGCTCGCCAAGGTGTCGGATGCGATCGAAAAGCTTCATTTCAACGTTGCGGTTGCGCACATATACGAGTTCGCCAACGCGCTGGGCTCGGCCATCGCGAACCCGGCCGCCACCCCGGATTTCGCCTGGGCCATGCGGGAGGCCGCGTCGATCATGGTGCGGCTGTTCCACCCGATGATGCCGCATCTGGCCGAGGAGTGCTGGGCGGAGCTCGGCCACACCACCCTGGTCGCCGACGAGCCCTGGCCCGCGGTCGAGCCGGACCTTCTGGTCGAGAACACCATTACTTTACCGGTGCAGATTAACGGTAAGAAACGGGCGGATGTTACCGTGGCGCGGGATGCGACACCCGCCGAGATCGAGGCTGCCGTGCTGGCTCTGGATGCGGTGCAAAAGGCCCTTGACGGCAAGCGCCCGAAAAAGGTCATCGTCGTCCCGCAAAGGATCGTGAATGTGGTGGCTTGAGCCCCCTTCGACGGTCTCCCGAATCGCTGCGCCGGCGGCTGCGCTGGCGTTGGCGTTGCTGCTGACGGGCTGTTTTGAGCCGATGTACGGCGAAAAGACGCTCGCCGGCGGCCCCGGCCTGCGCGATCGCTTTTCCTCCATCGGGATCATGCCGATCTCGGCGGCCAGCGGCACCCCGGCGGCGCGCATCGCGGTCGAGGTACAAAACAATTTGGCCTTCGATTTCACCGGCGGCGGCGCCCAGATCGGCAAGACCCACCAGCTCACCGTCAACATCAGCTCGCAGAATCAGCAGGTGATCGTCGACATCACCACTGCGCGCCCTGACATGCAGCATTTCGGCCTCAACGCCAGCTACTCCCTGGCCGAGGTCGCCACCGGCAAGGTGGTGGTAACCGGCAGCACCTTCGCGCGCGTGTCCTACGACAACCCAGGCCAGCAGCAGCGCTTCTCCAACGTACGCGGCCAGCGCGACGCCGAGAACCGCGCTGCGAAGGTCATTTCGGAAAAGATCAAAGGCCGGCTGGCCTCGTATTTCGCCGCCGGCACTTAACGTTCATCGGCTGTGCGAGACTCCCGGCGGACGCCCGCAAAAGTGCCGCCCGGTGATAAAGTCCGAACTGTCTTGATTCACCAAGTTGCATCGTTCGCGATCGGTCCGGGCGATGGCGTAGAATGAAATCATGGTCGCGCTCAAAGCCAACGAGGTCGATTCGTTCGTCGCCCGCCCCAGTTCCGAGCGGCCGATCGTGCTGCTCTGCGGACCCGACGCCGGCCTTGTCCACGAACGCGCCGCGAAGATCATCAAGGCATCGGTCGACGACCTGAACGATCCGTTCGCGCTGGTGCGCATCGAGGGCGACGCGCTCTCCTCCGATCCTTCGCGTCTCGTCGAAGAGGCACACACCGTTCCGCTGTTCGGCGGCCGCCGCGCCGTGTGGATCAAGGCCGGCGGGCGGAATTTCGCCGCCGCGGTCGAGGCGGTGGTGGCCAGTCCGCCGACCGACTGCCGCATCGTCATCGAAGCCGGCGACCTGAAGCGCAACGCGCCGGTCCGCTCCATTTGCGAAAAGGCGAAATGCGCCGTCGTGCTACCGTGCTACGCCGACACCGAGCGGGATCTGGTCCGTCTGGTCGATGACGAAATGCGCGAGGCCAAACTCAGCATCACGCCCGATGCACGCGCCGCGCTGGTGTCGCTGATCGGGGGCGACCGCCAGGCGTCCCGCAGCGAAATCCGCAAGCTCGCTCTGTATGCGCATGGCAAGGACCGCATCGTGCTCGCCGATGTGCTTGCGGTTGTTGCCGACGCGTCGGCGCTGGCGCTCGACGCCGTGATTGACTCGGCCTTCGCCGGGCGCGCCGCCGAGACCGAGTCGCAATTTTTCAAGGCGTTGTCCGCCGGCACCTCCGCCGGCTCGATCCTGTCGTGGGCGTTGCGTTACGTGACCCAACTGCACAAGGCTCGCGTCGCGCTTGATTCCGGTGACGACACCTACACCGCCATGCGGAGCTTCATCCCGCCGGTGCACTTCCGCCGGACCGCCGCCGTCGAAGCCGCGCTCAACCTATGGACCGCCCCGCGGCTGCAGCGGGCGATGGAGCAATTGGCCGAGACCACGCTCAACGCGAGGCGGACGGCGGCCCTGGCGGAATCGCTGACGCAGCGGGCGCTGCTGTCCCTCGCGGTTTCGGCGAGGCAAAGAACGCGGTAGTCGCCCATTTCAATCGTCGCTTCTGATGGCGCGACGGACCTTCCAATGAGTGCTACCATCGCCCCTTGATCGAGCCTGCCGGGGGTCGTCATGCCGAAATTTCGCGTCGCCTTGTTAGGCGCAATGTTGCTGGCACTGGCGCCAGCGCTGTCCCACGCCCAATCCTATCCAAGCAAAACCATCAAGCTCGTCGTGCCGTTCGGACCCGGCGGACCGACCGACCTCTCGGCACGTGTGGTCTCGCAGGTGGTGCAAACGGGCCTCGGCCAGAACGTCGTGATCGAAAACCGTCCCGGCGCCGGCGGCGCCACCGGCAGCAAGTCCGTCGCCACTGCCGAAGCCGATGGCTACACTCTGTTGCTCGGCACCAGCGCCACACTGGCTGTCGTTCCCGCGCTGGTGAAGACCCCCGGCTACGATCCGGTCAAAAGCTTCGCTCCGGTCGCCAAGATTTCCGACAGCACCACGGTGCTCATCGTACCGCCGGCCTTCCCGGCCAATTCGGTGCAGGAGCTTGTGGCCTACGGCCGGACCAATACCGGTAAGCTCAGCTATGCCTCGGCCGGCTACGGCAACCAGACGCAATTGGCCGCCGAACTGCTGCTCGCGCGCGCCGGTATCAAGGCCGTGCATGTGCCCTACAAGAGCGGCGCCGAGGTGGTCACCGCGGTGCTCAGCGAACAGGTGCAGATGGCATTTCCGGATATTTCCATTCTGCTGGGACTGGTTCAGGAGAAGAAGCTGAAGGCGCTTGCCGTCACCAGCGCCGCGCGGCATCCGCAGCTTCCGGATGTTCCGACCATGGCTGAGAGTGGCATCGCCGATTACATCACGACATTTTGGACCGGCGTGCTCGTACCGGCCGGAACGCCGCCGGATATCGTCAACGCGCTCAACGCGTCGGTCAACGACGGATTGAAATCGCAGGCGGTGCGCGACAGCCTCGCCCGGGATGGCGCACAGCCGGCGCCGGGAACACCACAGGCGTTCGGCAGCTTCATCGCGAATGAGATGACGAAGTGGAGCGCGATTGCGCGGACCGCGGGCATCGAGCCGCAGTGAATTGTTTTTTGGTTTGTCCAAAGCTCTCGTTCGTCATGCCGGGCCTGTGCCGGGCATCCACGTCTTGCTTTGCGAGACGAAGAGCGTGAATGGCCGGGTCAAGTCCGGCCATGACGAACTCCTAGTCCCTGCAGGTTGAACGGAGCTACAGCCGACGCACGCGCGGCGCTGCCGCGCCCGGTCCAGACTCGAGCAACCGGATCACTTCGTCGAGCTGATCGAGCGTGCGATAGCGCACCTGCAGCACGCCGCCTTTGCCGCGATGATCAATACCGACGACGAGACCCAGCGCATCGGACAGACGCTTCTCCAGCGCTAGCGTGTCGGCATCCTTGCTCGCGCTGGCCCGAGTTCGCGTTCCGACCTTCTTGCCGCTCGCCGCGGCCTGCTCCTGTCCGAGCGCCTCGACCTGCCTGACGTTAAGGCCCTTCTCGACGATCTCGCGCGCCACCGCTTCCGGATCGGGATGGTTGATCAGCGCGCGTGCGTGACCGGCCGAGAGCTTGCCGGCATTGATGTACGCCTTCACCGACTCGGGCAGCCGGAGCAGCCGCAGCGTGTTAGCGATATGGCTTCGGCTCTTGCCGACGATTTTCGCGATATCGTCCTGTGAGTGATTGAACTCGTTGGCGAGCGACTGATAGCCGGTTGCCTCTTCCAGCGGGTTGAGATCGGCGCGCTGGACGTTCTCGATAATTGCGAGTTCAAGCGCCTCGCCATCGGTGACGTCGAGAACAACAATCGGCACCTCATGCAGGTTCGCGCGCTGCGCCGCGCGCCAGCGCCGCTCGCCGGCGATGATCTCGAAATGATCGGCGCCCCTTGCACGCACCACGATCGGCTGGATGATACCGCGCTCGCGGATCGAGTTGGAAAGTTCGGATAACTCGGCATCCGAGAACAGCTTGCGAGGATTTCGCGCGCTGGCTCGCACATGCTCGATCGGCACCTTGCGTTGGTTGCGTGACACCCGCTCGGCGCCTTGCGACTCCGCGCCGACATCGCCCATCAGTGAAGCGAGACCGCGACCCAATCGCGAACGTGCTGCATCGTCGGCCATCGAGGCCTCCTCCAAGAGTTTCAACGCATCGCTCCGTTTGTTTTCTTCGCAGGGTGGGTTGAAGCCGCCATCAGGCATCGTGCCCACATCTCATGACCGGCACACAGAATATCGCCGGAGTTGGTCAGCACGCCGTCAACTTGCGCGCAGTTCTTTTTCGCGCTGTATGATCTCCGTCGCCAACCGCAGGTAGGCTTCGCTGCCGACGCATTTCAGATCGTAAACCAGCACCGGCTTGCCGTAAGACGGCGCCTCGGAGACCCGCACGTTGCGCGGAATGATCGTGTCGTAAACCTTGCGGCCCATGAATTCGCGGACGTCGGCGACAACCTGATTCGCGAGATTGTTGCGCGCGTCGAACATCGTCAGCACGATGCCGTGGATCGACAGTTCGGGATTGAGCGTCGTCTTCACCTGTTCGACGGTCTGCAAAAGCTGCGACAGACCTTCGAGCGCGAAGAACTCGCATTGCAGCGGCACCAGGATAGCATGCGCCGCCGCCATCGCGTTGACGGTCAGCAGGTTGAGCGATGGCGGGCAATCGACCAGGACGTAGGTGAAGTCGCCAGCGCCGGCGAACTTGCCGGCGTTGAGCGGCGCGATCGCGGTG
Source organism: Alphaproteobacteria bacterium (assembly GCA_026400395.1). Classification (GTDB taxonomy): domain Bacteria; phylum Pseudomonadota; class Alphaproteobacteria; order Rhizobiales; family Xanthobacteraceae; genus Z2-YC6860. Next base: position 17,571 of record JAPLPD010000182.1, read on the forward strand.
CGCAGCCGGAAGGCGCGGTCGCGGGCCTGGCCGAGCTCAAGCTCGAGGCCGGAGAGGTCTAGCGTCGATGGCGCGATCGAGAGGCGCGGCACAGCGGTGGCGACGGTGGCCTGACGCAGTGGCGCTTCACCGATCAGCACGTCATAGGTGGAGACCCGGCGATTGCGGCGGTCGATGCCGAGGCCGGTCGATGCGTTGCCCTGCGGATCGAGGTCGATGATCAGCACCCGCTCGCCGATGGCGGCCAGCGCCGTGCCGAGATTGATGGCCGTGGTGGTTTTGCCGACGCCGCCCTTCTGGTTTGCGATGGCCAGCACGCGGGGTGCCTTCGCAGGCTCAGTGTGGTCGGACAACACGACAACTTGAGAATCGGTCTCGCCGGGCGAGAGGCCCGGTGCCGTCGTTACCGGAGCTGTTTCGGAGCTTGTTGGTGGCGTCTTAACATCTTGATCGGACATATGAATTCACGATTTCCTGGAGCGCCGCTGGAGCCCGCGAACGACCACGATGCGGCCTTCCGGGCTGGTCTTGCTCGGGACCAGTGTAGCATCGATGTTCCAACATTTAGATGCTCTGGTCAATTCACCCTCTACATCTTGTCCCTTGGGGAACAGACCTATTGCACCCGATTTCAAAAGCGGATGCGCGAGTTCAAGCAGTTGGTCTAGCGGAGCAAGCGCCCTGGCGGTGACAACATCCGGCCTTGGATGGGAGTTCTTCACGAAATCCTCGATGCGCACAGGGTGGACGGTGACTGGCAGCTGAAGGTGATTGACGGCTTCTCGCAGGAAGGTGGCTTTCTTGCCGGTGCTCTCCACCAGATGCACTGCCGTCCCTGCCCGGTCGGCAATCGCACAGGCGATGACGATCCCCGGGAAGCCGGCTCCGGAGCCGAGGTCGACCCAGCATTTGGCATCGGCCGCCAGCTCGACGAGCTGGAGCGAGTCGGCGATATGCCGGGTCCAAATTTGCGGGATGGTGGAGCGGGCAATCAGATTGGTCCGCTGCGCATACGGCAGCAGGAATTCCACAAAACGATCCAGACGTGCCATTGTTTCACGTGAAATGGCGATCATCGCGGCTGCTCGCGCGCGATCAACGGCAAGCTCGGAGGCGAACAACGCTGTTTCCGTGGTTTCCGCCATGGGCGCCATATGGGTCAGGCGGCGGGTCGGCCTTTGCCGGCGCGGCGAGCATGCGCAACCAGCAGCGTCAGCGCCGCCGGTGTGATGCCGTCGATCCGGCCGGCCTGGCCAATGGTATTCGGCCGCAAGGTCATGAGTTTCTGTCGGATTTCGTTGGAGAGGCCGGGCATGGCCGAGTAGTCCAACTCGTCCGGCAGGACGAAACTCTCGTCGCGCCGGTATGACTCGATGTCGGCGGTCTGCCGGTCCAGATAGACGGCGTATTTCGCGTCGGTTTCGAGCTGAGCAGCGATGTTCGACGCTATTTCGCCGAGTTCAGGCCAAATCCGTACCACGTCCTCGAAGCCAAGCGATGGATATGACATCAGCTCGAATGCGGTGCGCCGCTGTCCGTCATGCTTGAGGGAAATGCCGTGCTGCTCGGCCTTGTTCGGAGTGATCGACCGCGAGCAAGCGAGGTCTTTCGCGGCGGCCAGTGCGTGTTGTTTCACGTGAAACGCCCGCTCACGCTCGGCGCTAACGCAGCCGATGGCGACGCCCCGTCCCGTCAGCCGCTGATCGGCGTTGTCGGCGCGCAAAGTCAGTCGATATTCCGCCCGGGAGGTGAACATCCGGTACGGCTCGGCGGTCCCGCGAGTGACCAGATCGTCGATCATAACGCCGAGATAGCCTTCGGCGCGGTCGAACACGATATCGGCCCCGCCTCCGGCCTTGGCCGCCGCGTTCAGGCCCGCCACCAGTCCCTGGGCGGCCGCCTCCTCGTATCCGGTGGTGCCGTTGATCTGACCGGCCAGGAACAGCCCGGACATCCGTTTGGTCTCCAGCGTATGGCGGAGTTCGCGCGGATCGACGTAATCGTATTCGATGGCGTAGCCGGGCCGCACCATCCGCACGTTTTTCAGCCCGGGGATGGTGGCCAGCAACGCGCGCTGCACGTCTTCGGGCAGCGAGGTGGAGATGCCGTTCGGATACACCGTCGGATCGTCGAGACCCTCCGGCTCAAGGAAGATCAGATGACCGTCGCGCTCCCCGAAACGGACGATCTTGTCCTCAATCGAAGGACAATAGCGCGGGCCGCGACTCTGGATCTGGCCGGAATACATGGGCGAACGGTGCACATTGGCGCGGATCACCGCGTGGGTGGCGTCGGTGGTGCGAGTGATGCCGCACTGAATCTGGGGGTTCTCGATACGCGACGTCATCGTCGAAAACGGCTCCGGCGGCTCGTCGCCGGGCTGCATTTCCAGGCTCGCCCAGTCGATCTTACGACCGTCGAGACGGGGCGGCGTGCCGGTCTTCATGCGCCCAAGCGCGAAGCCGGCGCGCTCCAGGGAATTAGACAGGCCCAGTGAAGGCGCTTCGCCGACCCGGCCAGCCGGAGTCTGCTGCTCGCCGATGTGAATCAAACCGCGCAGGAACGTGCCAGTCGTGAGCACCACAGCGCCGGCGCTAAGCGTGCGGCCATCGGCCAGGCGAACGCCGGAAGCCCGGCCATGCTCCATCAGAATATCGTCGGCCTCGCCCTCGACGACGGTCAGGCCGGAAGTCTCGGTGATCGCCGCTTGCATAGCGGCGGCGTAAAGCTTGCGGTCGGCCTGGGCGCGGGGCCCGCGCACCGCCGGGCCCTTGCGGCGGTTCAGCATGCGGAACTGGATGCCTCCGCGATCGGCGACGCGGCCCATCAGGCCATCCAGCGCGTCGATTTCACGAACCAGGTGGCCCTTGCCGAGGCCACCGATCGCTGGATTGCACGACATCGCGCCGACCGTCGCAAAGCGGTGAGTCAGCAGCGCCGTCCGGGCGCCCATGCGCGCAGCCGCGGCTGCGGCCTCGCAGCCAGCGTGGCCGCCACCAATCACGATGACGTCGAACGAATCCATCAGGGGCCTCGAATGCAGCGCCTTTTACCGAACCTGGAAGTTTGGGTCAAAAAACTGTTTCACGTGAAAACGGCGAGGCCTATTTCACGTGAAACAAAGAAATGAACCGCATTACTTTCCTATGCAGAAATCGCGGAATATGACATCGAGAATGTCCTCGACATCGACCCGGCCGGTCAGGCGGCCAAGGCTTTGAGCAGCCCCGCGCAGCTCTTCAGCGACGATTTCCTCGCCCGTTTGACTGCATTCGTCCAAAACCCGATCCAGGGACGTCTTAGCCAAAATGAGTAGGTTTCGGTGCCTTTCTCGCGTCAAAAGAGCTGATTCTATCCCAAAGTACGATCTAGCAAATTCTGTTAGTCGAGCCAAAAATTCGGGCATTCCAAGGCCGGTTGAGGCCGATAAATGAATTATGTCCGATGTTTTGATTTTTACTTCATTTATTAATTCATTCCTTCGTTCCACGGATAGCAGATCGACCTTTGTCCGTACCGTCCAGCCCGGGAATTGCGCCGATAACTCCGTTGCTCGGCTTTGGGCATGATGGTGTTCCGCACTCTCCAGCCATAAAACGAGGTCGGCGTTCGATGTTCGCTCTCGAGCGCGGCGGATACCCTCCTGCTCCACCGGATCGCCGCTGTCGCGGATGCCGGCGGTGTCCAACAGCGTCACCGGATAGCCGTCCAGGTCGAGATGCACTTCGATCACGTCCCGCGTGGTGCCGGGGGTCGGCGATACGATGGCCGCCTCGCGCCGGGCAATCCGGTTGAGCAAGGTCGACTTGCCCGCGTTGGGCGGACCGGCGATCGCGACCACCAAACCTTCCCGCAAACGCTCGCCGCGCGCCGCACCGGCCAGCGCCTCACCAATCTCGTCGCGCAGCCCACGCACCAACGCCAGCGCCGGCCCCATCAGATCCTCGGGCACATCGCCCTCGTCGGAAAAATCGATACGGGCCTCCACCAGCGCCAGCGCCTGAACCAGACGCGCGCGCCAGGTCTCGGCGCGCTGGCCGAGCAGGCCCTTGAGCTGGGCATAGCCTTGCCTCCGCTGCGCTTCGGTTTCGGCGCCGATCAGATCGGCCAGCCCTTCGACCGCGGTGAGATCGAGCTTTCCCTTCTCAAACGCGCGCCGCGTGAACTCGCCCGCCTCCGCTGGCCGCAGACCCTCGATGCGCCCGAGCGCCGCCAGCACCGCGGCGATGACCGCGCGGCCGCCGTGCAATTGTAATTCGGCAATGTCCTCGCCCGTCTCGCTGTTGGGCCCCGGAAACCAAAGCGCCAGCGCCTCGTCGATGATCTCGCCGCTCTGAGGATCGCGCACGCGAGCGAGGCCGGCCTGGCGCGGCGCCGGGATTTTTCCGCTCAGCGCCTTCAACGCGTCCCCGGCGCGCGGGCCTGAGATTCGCACCACCGCAATCGCCGCCGGCGGGCGACCCGAGGAGAGCGCGAAGATGGTGTCGTTGAACTGGTTCGTCATCACCACGCACGGAAACGCTGTAAATATCCAGCGGTCAAGCTAGCTTGATCGTACGCCTGATTCAGTCCAAACGAACAAGACCATCCAATACACATCAAATTACGGGAACGAGCATGAGGCGGCGGGATTTCATCGCGGCTCTCAGCGCAGCAGCGACGGGCTGGCCGCTCACGGCGCGTTCGCAACAGGCCGCAATGCCTGTAATCGGTCTGCTTCAAAGCGGATTTAGCAACGATGCCAGAACGGCAGCATTCCTCGACGGCTTGGGTAGCGCTGGATTCGTGGACGGCGTCAATGTCGTCATTGAATATCGATGGGCTGGCGACAGCCTCGACCAATGGCCCACCTTGGCGGCAGACTTGGTCCGGCGGCAGGTCACTGTCATCGTCGCCAGGGGTAGTCCGGCAACCGTGGCCGCCAAATCAGCGACCGCGAAGATTCCAATCGTATTCCAAACCGGTGGCGACCCGGTCAAGCTCGGCTTGGTCGAAAGTCTCAACCGACCGGGCGGCAATGCCACAGGGCTCAGCAGATTATCTCATGCCCTGGCACCCAAACAACTTGAGCTACTGCACGAACTCGCGCCGAAAACGAGTGCCATCGCCGTTGTTACCAATCCAAACAATCCAAATACGGCCTCCGACCTCCCCGAGCTTCACGAGGCCGCCCGCTTGCTACCCCGGACGCTTCACATTCTCCAGGCCGCCACCAAAGCAGAGATCGACATCGCCATCGAAACGCTTATCGCCCGACGGGCCGGGGCCATGCTGATCGCCAACGACGGGTTTTTCCTCGATCAAAAAACCCAATTCATCGAGGCTGCCGCCAGACACTCCCTTCCAGCCATCTACTCGTTCCGAGAATTCGTCGATAGCGGCGGGCTTCTTAGCTACGAGGCAAGTTCAAGCGACTCGCTTCGTCAAGTGGGCGTCTATACAGCGCGCATCCTCAAGGGCGAGAAACCTGCTGATCTTCCCGTCCAGCAGGCCAGCAAGATCGAATTGGTCGTCAATCTCAAAACCGCGAAGGACCTCGGCCTGACAATCCAACCAACACTCCTGGCCCGCGCCGACGAGGTGATTGAGTAAGTCAGATCACCCTTGGCAAGACTTGCGCGCGCATTAGACCCCACCCCCGATGACTCCGAATGCCGAAACCGCTAGTGATGTCATACTCGGACAAGCATCGGTTGGGGATCAGCGTTGGGTGCGTCAGAACGACTTGTAAGTTTTCGGAAGCTGGTAACCTTAGCGCGCGAAAAGCTCGCGCTGGATATCGGCGTGGTGCTGTGGGACGGCTCGACCGTTCCTGTAGACCTGAAGCCTGACGCGCTGGCGGTCGCGTTCGCCGACGAGGGCGCGGTGGCCGCCCTGGTGCGCAGCCCGAAAATCCAGACTCTCCCCAACCTGTAGGTCACGTCGCGCGTCGATATCCGCAACGGCACGCTGTTCGATCTGGTCTGCGGCGCGACAATCAAGGTGAGAATCCCGCGACAATCAGGATGAGAATGCGCCGCTGCTGGGGTGACGAAGGGAGGGCGGAGCCCGACCGGAGGCGCCCCAGCAGCGGCGGCGTGCGCCCGTAGGGCCGCGTCTGGC
>JAPLPD010000073.1 GCA_026400395.1 Alphaproteobacteria bacterium
CTCCTGGGGCGGCAATCCGGGCGTGGGCTCGCTGCACCGATTCCGCGATGCGGTAGAGAACGCCTGGCCGCACAAACTCGAGATCGAAGAACATTCGCACGCGGCCATGGCCAATGCCTATGAGGCCGGCGCGTCGGGCCTGCCTTGCGCGATTTTCCGCGGCTATATCGGCGGCGACCTGCCCAAAGTGAACGCCAAGATCAAACGGGTCACCTGCCCATTCACCGGCGAGGAACTCGCCGCCATTCCGTCCCACCGGCCGGATGTCGCGGTGATCCATGCCCAGCGCGCCGACCGGGCGGGCAATGTGATGATCGAGGGCGTGCTCGGCGTGCAGAAGGAGGCGGTGCTCGCTTCCAGGCGTTCGGTGGTGACGGTCGAGGAAATCGTCGACGAATTGCCCGAACGCAGCCTGAACGCGGTCGTGCTGCCGCACTGGACCGTCGGTCATGTCGCCATGGTTCCAGGCGGCGCTTTCCCGTCCTATGCGCAGGGCTATTATCCGCGCAACAACAGCTTCTATAAAGCGTGGGACGACATCGCCAAGGACCGCGACAGTTTCCATGCCTGGATGAAGACAAACGTTCTGGACAAAGGTCCCGATGCCTTCGCGCAATATGCGCGCAAGCACAAAGCGGCGGCGGAGTGACGACAATGGCCGATTACAAGCCGACCGAAATGATGACCATCGCCGCGGCGCGCCTGCTCAAGAACGACGACATCTGTTTTGTCGGCATTGGCCAGCCGTCCGCTGCCTGCAATCTGGCGCGCCTGACGCATGCGCCCGAAATTACACTGATCTATGAATCCGGCACGCTCGCCACCAAACCGACCGTACTGCCTCTGTCGATCGGCGATGGCGAATTGTGCGACACCGCGCTGACCACCGTGTCCGTGCCGGAAATGTTCCGCTATTGGCTGCAAGGCGGCCGCATCAAGGTCGGCTTTCTCGGCGGCGCGCAGATCGACAAGTTCGCCAATCTCAACACCACGGTGGTCGGCCCTTACGACAAGCCGAAAGTGCGCCTGCCCGGCGGCGGCGGCGCGCCGGAGATCGCCACGTCGTGCGGCGAAATCTTCATCATCATGGCGCAGGGCAAGCGCTCCTTCGTCGAGAAGCTCGATTTCGTCACCTCGATCGGCCATGTCTCCGGCGGAGACTCGCGTCAGAAGCTCGGCGTCAAGACCAAGGGTCCGACCAAGCTCATCACCGACATGGCCGTGTGGGCGCCCGATCCGGCGACCAAGGAGATGACGGTGGTTTCGATCCATCCCGGCGTCACCCGCGAGCAGATCCAGGAAAACACCGGCTGGACGGTGAAGTTCGCCGCCTCGGTTGCCGAAACGCCGGCGCCGACGGCGAAAGAACTCGAGGTGCTGCGCGAACTGCATGCGCGCACCAACAGGGCGCATGCGGCGGCTTAGTGCTACAGGCCTAAAAGGAACTGAAAATGCGTGACGTATTTCTCTGCGATGCCATCCGCACCCCGATCGGCCGTTATGCCGGGTCGCTGGCCAAAGTGCGCACCGACGATCTGGCCTCGATCCCGATCAAGGCCTTGATGGCGCGCAATCCC
>JAPLPD010000341.1 GCA_026400395.1 Alphaproteobacteria bacterium
CTCAACGCCCAACAGGAACTGGTCAACGCCCGGATCGCGCTCGGGGTGGCGCAGCGCGACCGGCTGGTGAACTCCTACGGATTGCTTGCCGCCACCGGACGACTGTCGCCGCAGGTGATCGGCCTCTCCGTGCCGTCCTACGACCCGCAGATCCGTTACCACCAGATCCGAGACGCACGGGTCGGCGTCCGAACCCCGGACGGGCGATAGCTAACGGCAGGACGGCTCTGGCGGACGGGGTGGGATTCGAACCCACGGAAGACTTGCGCCTTCGCCGGTTTTCAAGACCGGTGCCTTAAACCACTCGGCCACCCGTCCGAGGTTGCTTTTCAATGACTTGCGGCCGCATGTCCAGCACGAAAATTCCCAATGCGAGCACCAGCCGCCAATGACGAAGCCGTCGCGAGTGCCGGCAGGCTCTGCTAATGCAAAAATGGCAGTCGTATTACGGAGCAGGCCTGGAAAAGCCGGCAATGCACCGTCAGACCACCCCGTAGGCCAGCATCGCGTCAGCCACCTTCTTGAAGCCCGCGATATTTGCGCCTCGCACGTAGTCGATGTGTTTAGTGCCTGCGGCACCGCCCTGCGCGACACAGCTGTAATGAATACCCTTCATGATATCCACCAGCATCGTCTGCAAATCGCTTTCCTTCCATGACATGCGGGCAGAGTTCTGGCTCATCTCCAGGCCGGAAACGGAATGCACGCCATCGAGCGTCGTTGGCATGTTGGCGCCTTCCGCCACGGCGATGCAGCCATTTGCAAGCAGCGCCTTGGCGCCGGTGCCGTCGAGTTCATTCTGCGTGGCGCAGGGCATCGCCACATCGCACGACACGGTCCACGGGGCAGCGCCCGGATGGAAGGTCGCGCCCTTGAATTGCTTGGCGTATTCGGAGATGCGTCCGCGTTTGACGTTTTTAAGGACCTTAACCCAATCGAGCTTTTCCTGATCGATGCCCTCGGCATCGTGGATAAAGCCCTCGGAATCCGACAACGTCAGCACCTTGCCGCCGAGCTGGCGCACCTTCTCGGCAGCGTAGGTTGCCACATTTCCTGAACCGGAGATGACGGCGCGCTTTCCTTCGAGGCTGTTGCCGACACGTTGAAGCATGTTCTGTAGGAAATAAGCTGCGCCGTAGCCCGTCGCCTCGGTGCGGATTAAACTGCCGCCGAACTCCAGGCCTTTGCCGGTTAACACACCAGTGAACTGGTTGGTGATCCGCTTGTACTGGCCAAACATATAGCCGATCTCACGCGCGCCTACGCCGATATCACCGGCCGGCACATCCACGTCGGCGCCGACGTGGCGGTAAAGTTCGGTCATGAACGACTGACAGAAGCGCATCACCTCATGGTCGGACTTGCCGCGTGGATTGAAGTTGGAGCCCCCCTTGCCGCCGCCCATGGGCAGGCCGGTCAGGCTGTTCTTGAAGGTCTGCTCGAAAGCCAGGAACTTCAGCACACTCTCGGTAACGCTGGGGTGGAACCGAATGCCGCCCTTGTAGGGGCCAATCGCATTGTTGTTTTGTACCCGCCAACCGCGTTGCACGCGGATGTTGCCCTTGTCGTCCTCCCAGCACACGCGGAAGCTGATAACGCGGTCCGGTTCGGCCATGCGCCGTAAGATCTGGTACTCGTGGTACTGCTCCTTGTCACGGATGAACTCGAACACGTCCTGTGCGACCTCCTGCACCGCCTGCACGAACTCCGGCTGACCGGGATTGCGCCGCTTGACCCCAGCGATGAAGGTGTCGAGATCGACGTGATCGGAGATAGCCATGTAGTCCCCCCTCAGAGCTTGGTTCGATCGGTTGGTTCCGACCAATTAAAGAACTCTGCCAGCCCAAACCAGTGTTTGCCGGTTCTCGCAAACCAGCCGGTGGATTCGCAATTTGTAATTCCGACGATGTGGAAACTACGCACCTCAGTCAACAAGATACAAGCGCGATTTAGGATGGAGAAATCGAGGCGGTGGCGCCCCCAAACGCCCGCGTGCCATGCTGCGACGAATCTAATTGCCTACTCTTGCAACGCCACCTCGCGCTTGGCCCGCAACGACGGCAGCGCGATCAGCATCACCATCCCGGCGGCGGCGATCAGGAATGCCGCCGAGATCGGCCGGGTCAGGAAGATAGTAACGTCGCCGAAGTTGATCATCATGGCGCGGCGCATCTGCTCTTCCATCATCGGACCGAGAATGAATCCAAGAATGAGCGGCGCGGGCTCGCAGTCGAGTTTGAACAGCACGTAGGCGACCGCGCTCAGCCCGGCGAGCACGTAGATGTCGAAAATCTTGTTGTCGACAGTGAAAACACCGATGCAGCAGAACACAAAGATCGCCGGAAACAGCAGCCGGTACGGCACCGCCAGCAACTTCACCCACACTCCGATCAGAGGCAGGTTGAGAACCAGCAGCATTAAGTTGCCGACCCACATGCTGGCGACCAGGCCCCAGAAAAGCTCCGGCCGCTCGGTCATTACCTGCGGGCCCGGCGCAATGCCCTGGATCATCAGCGCACCGATCATCAGGGCCATCGTCGGGTTGGACGGAATGCCGAGCGTTAGCATCGGGATGAACGAAGTTTGGGCGCCGGCGTTGTTGGCGGATTCCGGCGCGGCCACGCCGCGGATATCCCCCTCGCCGAAGTTGCGCGGGGGCTTGGCGACCTTCTTCTCCAGCATGTAGGCGGCAAAAGATGCGAGCAACGCGCCGCCGCCCGGCAGGATGCCGAGAATCGAGCCCAGCGCGGTGCCGCGCATGATCGCCCAGAAACTCATGCGCATATCCTGCAACGAGGGCAGCACGCTCCCTATCCGCTCGTCATAGACGTCGGTCTTGTCTTTGTGTTCGAGGTTCGACACCACGTCGGTGATGCCGAAAAATGCCATCGCCAGCGCGACAAAGCCAATGCCGTCGGTCAATTCCGGCTGGTTGAAGGCGAAGCGGATCGTGCCGGAATTGACGTCGGTGCCGACAAGACCCAGCAGGATACCGAAGCAGACCATGGCAATGGCCTTCAGGAGCGAGCCGCGCGCCAGCACCACCGCAGCGATAAGGCCGAACACCATCAGCGAAAAATATTCCGCCGGGCCGAAGCGCAGCGCCAAATCCGCGAGCGGCGGCGCGAAAAACGCCACCACCAGCGTCGCGATGCATCCGGCGATGAACGATCCGATCGCCGCGATGCCGAGCGCCGGGCCGGCGCGGCCCTTGCGCGCCATCTGGTGGCCATCGAGCGTGGTGACGACCGATGACGATTCACCGGGAATGTTGACCAGGATCGCGGTGGTCGAGCCACCGTACTGGGCGCCGTAATAGATGCCGGCCAGCATGATCAGGGCTGGCGCGGGCCCGAGCCCGAAGGTGAACGGCAGCAGCATGGCGACCGTCGCCACCGGGCCGATGCCGGGCAGCACACCGACCAGCGTACCGAGGAAACAGCCGATGAAGCAGTAGACGATATTTTGCCAGCTCAGCGCGACACCCAGACCGAAGGCCAAGTTTCCCAGCGTTTCCATAGCTCAGGCGTCCGGCCAGAGCGGGATCGGAAGGCCTAGAAGCCACACGAACACCACCGCCGAGAACGCAATCAGCACGACGATGAGCCCGGCGGTTTCAAGCGGACGGCTCTCGCGCGAGGCCGCAGCGCCAACCAGCACCATTGCGGCAATCGCCGCCAGCAGTCCAAGACGCGCCAGCACCAGGCCGAACAGCGCGATAGCACTCAGGCTGATGGCGATGGGCCGCAGTTGAAACCTTGGCACCGGCGAGCCGTCGATCACGAACGACCGCAACGATACGATCAGCCCAAGGCTCGCCAGCAACATACTCACCAGGATCGGGAACAGCCCCGGCCCCATCCGATGCATATTGCCGGTGCCGTATCGGCTCGCCAGCGCAATGAACCCCAGCGCCACGGCGATGAAGAACAGACCGGCCCAGAAATCCTTGGGAGAGCGAATACGCATACTCATCCTTGGTCTGGCAATCCTCTCCTCGCGCGCGGGGAGAGGATACGGGGAACGCGCCTCGCGCGATATTTAATCCGCCTTGATCTTCGCCTTCTCGACGATCACCGACAATTGCTGCGCCGTCTTCTTCACCTTTGCGTCCAGCTCCGCTCCGGTGGAGGGGATCGTCTCGACACCACCGCCGGCGAAGCGCTCCTTCACGTCGGGCATCGCGAGGATCTTCGCGACTTCCGCCTGCAGCTTGTCCACGATCTCCTTTGGCGTGCCCTTGGGCGCCAATAGCAAGGTCCAGTTCGACGCATCCACATCCTTGACGCCCTGCGACTGCAGGGTCGGCCATTCGGGATTGAACTTCGACGGCTGGGCACCGGTCACCGCCAGGACGCGCAGCCGCCCGGCCTTGACCTGGGGCGCGGCCGACGAACTTGCCAGCACACCGAACGGGATGTCGCCGCCGGCCAGCGCGGCCGCCGCCGGCGCTCCGCCCTTGTAGGGGATGTGCTGGAACTGGATGCCGGTGTTCAGCGCCATCCATTCCATCACCACCTGATTGATGCTGCCGTTACCGGGCGTGCCGACCGAGAGGCGGCCGGGCTGCGCTTTCGCCGCGGCGAGAACATCGGCGATCGATCTATACGGCGTGGCGGCGTTGGCCGCCCAAACCATCGGCGCGTCGCTGATCGTACTGATGGGCGCGTAGTCGTCCCACTTGTAGGGAATGTCCTTGAACAAGGCCGGATTGATCGCAACGTCGCCGACCGTGGCCATCGTAAGGGTGTAGCCGTCGGCTGGGGCCTTGGCGCCGGCGGTCATGCCGATAAAGGCGTTGCCGCCGGGCTTGTTCTCCACCACCACCTGCTGGCCCCAGGCTTCGGTCAGCTTGGCGCCGACGATGCGGGAGGCGATGTCGGCGATGCCGCCGGGCGCATAGGGAACCAGGATGTGAATGGGCTTGGACGGATAGGTCTGCGAAAAGGCCGGTTGCACCAACAGCACCAGTCCCACAGCCGCGGCCGTTAGGAATCGTATGGTCTTGAAGTCCATGGGGGTCCTCCCTGCTGCCACCAACCTGCATGAGAAACGGTGGTTTTTGCAATGCTGGAAATGCTTTAGCCACACTGACAGAACGTCGCTCAGCTTGATCTTGCGCGCGAACGGCTATAGCTCAACGCTGTGCGATCCAAAAACACCCCAAAAACCGCCGCGCCGTCGGTGAGCTTCGTCTCGCTCGGCTGTCCCAAGGCGCTGGTCGACAGCGAGCGCATCATCACGCGCCTGCGGGCCGAGGGCTATGCGTTGTCCCGCGTCCACAAGGGCGCCGATCTGGTCATCGTCAACACCTGCGGATTTCTCGACAGTGCCCAGGCGGAATCCCTGGAGGCGATCGGCGAGGCGCTCGCCGAAAACGGCAAGGTTATCGTCACCGGCTGCATGGGTGCGGAGCCCGAGAAGATCACCAGCAAATATCCAAACGTGCTGGCGATCACCGGCCCGCAGCAATACGAGAGCGTGCTCGATGCCGTGCATCGCGCCGCCCCGCCGCAGCACGATCCGTTTCTCGATCTGGTTCCGCCGGAGGGCATCAAGCTCACGCCCCGGCACTACGCATACGTGAAGATTTCCGAGGGCTGCAACAACCGTTGCACGTTCTGCATCATCCCGAAGCTGCGCGGCGATCTGGTGTCGCGTCCCGCCGCCGACGTTTTGCGCGAGGCCGAAAAGCTGGTCGCCGCCGGCGTCAAGGAACTGCTGGTGATTTCGCAGGACACCTCGGCCTATGGCGTCGATATCAAATATGCCACCAGCCAGTGGAAGAACCGCGAGGTCCGCGCCAAATTCTTCGATCTCTCGCGCGATCTCGGCAGCCTCGGCGCTTGGGTGCGGCTGCATTACGTCTATCCCTATCCGCACGTCGACGAAGTGATCCAGTTGATGGCCGACGGCGTGGTGCTGCCCTACCTCGACATTCCGTTCCAGCACGCATCTCCCGACGTTCTCAAGCGCATGAAACGTCCGGCGGCTCAGGAGAAGACCCTGGCGCGCATCGCGCGTTGGCGCGAAATCTGTCCCGATCTCACGTTGCGTTCGACCTTCATTGTCGGATTTCCCGGCGAAACCGAGCGCGACTTCGAGACGATGCTCGAATGGCTCGACGAAGCCGCCCTCGATCGCGTTGGTTGCTTTCGCTACGAGCCGGTCGCCGGCGCCACATCGAACGATCTGTCCGCGCCGGTCTCCAAGGAAGAGACCGACGAACGCTGGCATCGCTTCATGGCGCACCAGCAGGCGATCTCGAAGAAGCGCCTCAGGCGCAAGGTCGGCACCCGCCAGCAGGTCATCATCGACGAGGTCGGTCCGACCGTGGCAAAGGGGCGGTCAAAGGGCGATGCCCCTGAGATCGACGGCGCTGTCTATGTGAAGAGCAAGCGACCGCTGCGTGTCGGCGAATTCGCCACCGTGAAAATCGAGCGGGCCGACGAATACGATCTGCACGGAACCGCCGTCGGCGTCTGAACGCCCACGATTCCGCCGCGCGACCCATCAAGTCATTTTAAATCTCCCACGACCTTGACGATCGCGCCGGTCAGCCGCGACAGATCCTGTGGCTCGATGGTGAGGGCGGGTGTCAGATAAATGATGGCGCCGAACGGCCGGATGAACACACCCTCTTCTACGAACCGCGCGCGCAGCGCTCGCAAGTCGCCGATGCGATGCATTTCGACCACGCCGATCGCACCCTGGACCCGCACGTCCTTGACGCCGGTCAAAGCGCGGCAAGCAGCAAGCTCGCGCGTCATCTGTTCGGAAATCGCCTTGGCCTGTGCGAGCCGAGGCTCGCGCTCGAACAGATCGAGCGAGGCGTTGGCGGCGGCGCAGGCCAGCGCGTTGCCCATATAGGTCGGCCCGTGCATCAGCGCCTTGGCCGGATCGTCCGACCAGAACGTATCGAACACCGGCCGGCGCGCCACCGTGGCGGCGAGCGGCAGCGTGCCGCCGGTCAGCGCCTTGGATAACGTCAAAATGTCCGGAACGACACCGGCCCCTTCGCACGCGAACATCGAGCCGGTGCGGCCAAAGCCCGTGAAGATTTCATCGAAGATCAGCAGTGCACCGCACCGATCCGCGATCGCGCGCAGCCGCGTGAGTGTGGCAGCGTCGTGGAAGCGCATCCCGCCGGCCCCCTGCACCAGCGGCTCAACGACCAGAGCGGCGATGCTCTCCGCGTGGCGCGCGAGGACAAGTTTCAACGCATCGGCGCTGGCTGTATCTCGGGGCAGTTCTGCGATCACATGCTCCGGCAAAAGTTGCCGGAACGTGTCGTGCATCCCGGCGTCGGAATCGCTGACGGACATGGCCCCGATGGTGTCGCCGTGATAGCCGCCCTTGAAGGCAATAAATTTTGTTTTGCGGCGCTCGCCGCGGTTGATCCAGTATTGTTGCGCCATCTTCATGGCGATCTCGACGGCAACGGATCCCGATTCCGAGAAAAACACGCGGTCCAGATCGCCCGGCAACAACGCCGCGAGCCGACGTGCCAGTGTCAGTGGCTGCTCATGGACCAGCCCGCCCAACATCACATGCGGCATCTCGGCAAGCTGACGCTCGACCGCCTGCCGGATGTGCGGATGGTTGTAGCCGTGGCAGGATGTCCACCAGGAGGCGATGCCGTCGATCAGTTCGCGACCGTCCGCCAGCACGATACGGCAGCCGTGGGTGCGCGCCACCGCCAGCGGCGGCCCGGCCGTCTTCATTTGAGTGTAGGGCAGCCAGACGTGATCCAGTCCAACCTCGTACCAGTGCTTGCGCTCCATTGATGCTATTATAGTGCAAACATGTCCTCGCTCGATGAATTCGCACGGCAGAAACTCGGAGCGCTCGATCAGGCCCACCTGCGACGCAGCCTCGTGCCGACCGGGCGGTACGATAATCTCTTCGTCGAGCGAAACGGCCACCGCCTGCTGTCGTTCTCTTGCAACGACTATCTCGGCCTGGGACAGCACCCAGCGCTGAAGGCCGCTGCAATCGCCGCGATTGAACGGCACGGTGTCGGGGCCGGTGCCTCGCGGCTGGTCACCGGCGATCATCCGCTCTACGCCGAACTGGAGCAACGGCTCGCGCAGCACCTGGGGACCGAAGCCGCCTGTGTGTTCGGCTCGGGCTACCTCGCCAACGCCGGCATCGCGCCGGCGCTGGCCGGACGTGACGACCTGATCGTCATCGACGAACTGTCGCATTCGAGCCTATGGACGGGCGCGCGGCTTTCGCGCGCGACAACGCTGACGTTTCGCCACAACCAGTCCGGCCACGCTGCCGATCTGCTGAGCGAGCATCGGGCGCGTCACCCCCATGCGCTGATCGTCACCGAAGGCGTGTTCTCGATGGACGGCGACCGCGCGCCGCTGCCGGCGCTCGCAGCGCTGGCGCGCGAATATGACGCGTGGCTCATGGTCGATGACGCGCACGATCTCGACGGCTCGGCCCGCATGGACGTACCGATCCGGATCGGCACCCTGTCCAAGGCGCTGGGCGCGTATGGGGGCTACCTTGGCGCATCGCAGCCGGTGATCGATCTGATCCGCAACCGTGCCCGTACCCTGATCTATTCCACCGGCCTGCCGCCGGCGATCGTCGCCGCCGCTATCGCCGCCCTCGATGTGATCGAACGCGAGCCCGAGCGGCTCGCCCTTCCGCTGGCCAAGGCCCAGGCGTTCACCCGCGCCGCCGGATTGCCCTTGGCGCAAAGTTCGATCGTTCCTGTCGTGATCGGCCAGGCCGACGCGGCGCTCGCTGCATCGCGTCTCCTGGAAGCTGAGGGCTTTCTGGCCGTCGCGATCCGCCCGCCCACTGTGCCGGAGGGCACCGCAAGGCTGCGGCTCTCGTTCAGCGCCGCCCAACCCGACGCCGATATCGCGCGGCTGGCCGAGATCGTGCGCACACGTATCCTGCGCAACGCATGACCGCGATCTTCATCACCGCGACTGGCACCGACATCGGCAAGACATTCATTGCCGCCGGTTTGCTTCAGCATTGGTACGCGGCGGGTCTTCAACCCGAAGCATTAAAACCAGTGGCCACCGGGTTCGATCCCGCCACCGCCGCGACAAGCGATCCGGGCGTGCTGCTCTCAGCGCTGGGACGGCCCGTGACAACAGCCGAAATCGACCGCGTCGCGCCGTGGCGCTTCCGTGCGCCGCTGTCGCCCGACATGGCGGCTGCACAAGAGAACCGCGCAATCAATTTCGTTGAGTTGCTCGCATTCTCCGGCCGCGCCGTGGCCGAAGCCAAAGGCCCGCTGCTGATCGAAGGCATCGGCGGCGTCATGGTGCCGCTCGACGATTCTCACACCGTACTCGACTGGATCGAGGCGTTGAACATTCCCGTTATACTGGTGGCCGGCAGCTATCTCGGCAGTCTCAGCCACACGTTGACGAGCCTCGATGCGCTTGCGCACAGGCGTCTCGTTGTCAAAGCACTCATCATCAACGAGACCGCGGGTTCCACGGTACCACTCGCCGACACCGCGGCAACGCTCGGCCGATTTGCGGGATCGACATCCATCGTGACGTTGCCGCGCTCGGCGGCGGCACGCGTTGCGCACACGGCATTCGCCCGGATCGCAGCCCTGCTCTGACCGCTCAGCCGGGCTGAAATTTCTCGATGAAGCGGATCAGCGCCGCAACCGCGAGGCCCATGTCGCGCGGCGAGGCATATTCCATCGGGTTGTGGCTGATGCCGCCCCGGCAACGCACGAAAAGCATGCCGATCGGACAGAGTTTCGCCATCGCCTGACCGTCGTGACCTGCGCCGGAGCCGAGCCTAGGCGGCTCACTCTCGAAGCCGGCGACCGCGGCGCCCAGTTGCTGCTGCAAGCCGGCATCGCACGGCGTCGTCGGCACCTCCCGCGTCGTCGTGATGGTGACGCCCAGATGCCGCCGGTCGGCAATGTCGCGGCAACCGGCCTTGAACCGCTCGACGAATTGCGAGCGCGCAGCGTCGCTGCCGGAGCGCATATCGAGCCAAAGCACCACATGCCCGGGAATAACGTTGGCGGCGCCTGGTTCGACGTTGAGGCGGCCCACTGTCGCAACCACCTCGCCCCGGGTTTCGCGGGCGATCTGCTCGGCGAGCAGCATCGCCTCCGCGCCCCCGGCCAACGCATCGCGGCGTAGCAGCATCGGCACGGTGCCGGCGTGGCCGGCCTCGCCGAATATTTCGAGCAGCAGAAAAGTCTGGCCATTGATGGCGCTGACCACGCCGAGCGGCTGGTTGCGCGATTCCAAGACCGGCCCTTGCTCGATGTGGACCTCCACATAGGCAGCGGCTTCGTCCCGGCGGTAGGCAGCCGCCGCGATGTCGTCCGGGTTCTTGCCGTAGGCGCGCAGCGCGTCGGCGAGGCTAATGCCCTTGGCATCGGTCAGCCCGAGCGTTTCCGGCCGGAAGGCGCCGGCGCAGCCCAGTGACGACGCCAGCGTGGCTGAGAAGCGCGTGCCCTCCTCGTCGCCGAACGCCAGCACGTCGATGCCGAACGGCAGGGCGGTGTTGGCGCTCGCGAAATGCTCTGCCGCGAGTATACCCGCGATGACGCCCAGCGGGCCGTCGAACTGGCCCGCATCAACCACCGTGTCGATGTGCGAGCCGATCAACAGCCGACGGCTGGCGTTGCCGAAGCGTCCGCGCACGGTACCGAGCGCATCCTCGCTCACCGAAAGCCCAGCCGCCCGCATCCAGCCCGCGACCAGATCGGCGGCGCGCCGGTGTTCCGGCGACAGGTACAAGCGGACCAAACGGCCGGGCTCCGCGGAAACCGAACCAAGCGCCGCGATCATTGACTCGGCGCGCGCGCCGAGCGCATCGGGGTCCAGCGCGCTCATGGCCAGAACTCCGCGCGGAGAGCGGTTTCGAGCATGGCTTCGGCGTTGATCAGCATGTGCATGATGATCGTCAGCGTGGTCGAACCGCTGGCCCAGCGAAACCAGCCGAGAACCAGTCCTGCGGTGAATATTTGCGCCATCCCAAGCCAATCGTACTGAATGTGAAGCAACGCCCAGGCCAACGAAATGAAAACGATGGCCACTTTTTCATAGCCTGGGCGAACCAGGCCCCGAAAAAGAAATCCCCGGAACGCGATCTCCTCGCCGATTGGGGCGATCACGACGATGGCCAGTAGCAGCCCCAGCAACCAGCCGGCGTCTCTCGCGGTCTGATAGGCCTCGACCTGGAACGCCGGCACCAGTTCGCGCCCGGTCACAAACATCAACAGGTCGAACACGATCATCAGCGCCGCTGTGCAGCCGGCGGCAAAGACAATCTCAGGACGTTTGGGCAGACTGAGCGCGAGATATTGTCCTGGCGTCCAGCCCCGCAGCCGTGCGGCAAAAGCCAGGATCGCGATCTGCACCGGAATCGACGTCAACGCACCGACAGTGATGACCACGCCGTCGTAAGTGAGTTCCCGCAGGTTGGCGCGATCGGCCTGCCACGCGGCGAAGATGACGGTGGCCACGATCGTGCTCGCCAGGAACGCGAACAGCACCCACGCGATCGTCGCAGGAACTCCCCACGGTGGAGCGTCGGACGGCGCATTCGGGTCGGTGGTCAAACTCATGCCTGCAAAACTCGGGCGCGGTCACTTCCGCCCATTCACCCATCGGCCGAGCGCATCCCGCTCGTCCTCGGTCATGCCGGTCTGGTTGCCGAGCGGCATGGCGCGATTCTGCACGGCCTGGATATAGATTTGTTGGCCGAAGCGGCGCATTTCACGAATGTCTTCGAGCACGACGTTTTTCGGCGGTTCCTTGAAGGCGGGATGCGACGGATTGCGGGCGTGGCATCCCAGGCAGTGCTTGCCGATGATCGTCTGCGCCTCGATATCGGTCACCGCGGGGCCCGTGCTCACAGCGCGGGTCGCCGGCGCGGTGACGAACATCGCCGTGATCAGCGCCATGGCCGCGATCGGCAAGGTCCATCCGTAGCTGTCCCAATCGTCCGCCGCCTCGACCCGGTTGAGCGCATGGCGGACCAGCGCGCCGATCACGATGATCAGCGCCACGATCAGCCATGACTGCGGATGGGTGAACAGGAACGGGTAGTGCTGCGACACCATCATCAACAGCACCGGCAGCGTCAGATAATTGTTGTGGGTCGAGCGCTGCTTGCCGATCTCGCCGAAGCGCGCTTCCGGCGTCAGCCCGGCGATCATCTGCGCGATCATCTTTTTCTGGTTCGGAACGATCACGCCGAACACATTGACCGCCATGATGGTGCCGACCAGAGCCCCCACATGAATGAAAGCGCCTCGGCCGGAAAACACCTTGGTGTAGAGCACCGTCGCGATCAGGATCAGCGCGAAGACCGACAGCGCCAGCAGCGTGACATTCTCGCCGACCTTGGTACGGCACAGCCCGTCGTAGATGAGCCAACCGCCTGCCAGCGAGGCGACCGATATGCCGATGGCTTGCAATGGCGTCAGAGGCATCACGGCGTGATCGATCAGAAATGCCTCCGCGTGGAAGTAGTACTGCACGATCAGGAGGCCGAACCCGGTGACCCAGGTGAGATAAGCCTCCCACTTGAACCAGTGCAGGACGTCCGGCAGCGTCGCCGGCGCCACGGTGTATTTCTCGACGTGGTAGAAGCCGCCGCCATGCACCTGCCAGGCGGTGCCGAGCACGCCGGGGTTCGTCCGTTCAAGCTTGTTCAGCGAATAGTCGAGCCCCATGAAATAAAACGAAGTGCCGATCCAGCCGATTGCCACGATCATGTGGGCCCAGCGGATCAGCAGGTTCAGCCATTCGGCGGCGAATACGTCCACGCTTCAACTTCCCCGATAAGTCGCATAGCCGAACGGCGAGACCAGCAGCGGCACGTGATAGTGCGAGTCCTCGCAGATACAAAACCGGAGCGGTATGATGTCGAGGAACGGCGAGCCAGCATGGCCCTTGCCTCGAAAATAATCGCCGATGTGGAACGTCAGTTCATAGACGCCATCACGGAATGTAGCGCCCTCCAGGAGGGGCTTGTCGGTCCGGCCATCGGCGTTGGTGGTCGTTTCCACCAGCACTTCGCCGTCACGGCGCAGCACAACGCGAACGCCGGTAGCCGGTTGCCCGGACGCGGTGTCGAGAACATGAGTCGAAAGGCGGCCCATGAGCCATGTTGCACGCAAAAAACATGCCCGGGTCAAGTGGCCCGGGCATGTTCTCCAGTCGAAGCGCGGGATAGCTTACAGAACCAGGATGGTCGAGCCGGTGGTGTTGCGGCCCTCCAGGTCCTGATGCGCCTTGATGGCATCCTTGAGCTTGTACTTCTGATTGACCGGAATTTTGACCGTACCGCTGCCGACCACGTCGAAAAGGTCCTTGGCGGTGGCAACGAGGTCCTCCCGCTTGGCGACATAATTGTTCAAGGTCGGACGGCTGGCGAACAGCGAGCCTTTGGTCTGCAGAATGTTGATGTTGAAGGCGTCGATCTGACCCGAGGCGCTGCCGAAGCTGGCGAACGTGCCAAGCGGGCGAATGCAATCGAGCGAGGCCGGGAACGTGGTCTTGCCGATGCCGTCATAGACCACATCGCAGAGCTTGCCGCCGGTGATCTCCTTCACTTTCGCGGCGAAGTCCTCCGTGCGGTAGTAGATCAGGTGATCGGCGCCGTTCTCCTTGGCGATCTTGCCCTTGTCCTCGGAGCCGACGGTGCCGATCACGGTTGCGCCCAGCGCCTTGCCCCACTGGCACAGGATGACGCCGACACCACCCGCCGCGGCGTGCACCAGGATGGTGTTGCCCTTCTCGACCTTGTAGGTCCGGCGCAGGAGATATTGCGCGGTCATGCCCTTAAGCATCATTCCGGCGGCCTGCTCGTAGCTGATGTTGTCCGGCAGCTTCACCGCGCGATCCGCCGCGATGATCCGTTCCTCGGCATAGCCACCCATGGCGACCACGGCTGCGACGCGATCACCGACCTTGAGCTCGGTCACGCCGGAACCGACCGCGATCACCTCGCCAGCGCCCTCGCTGCCGACGATGAACGGCAAACCGCCCGGAGCCGGATACATGCCCATACGGAAATAAGTGTCGATGTAATTCACGCCGATCGCGTGCTGCTTGATCCGGATCTGGCCCGCCCCAGGCGCCGCCAGTTCGATCTGTTCGTAGCTCAGGACTTCGGGGCCGCCCGTCTTGTGCACGCGGACTGCTGCAACCATGATTCACTCCCTTGGAACGCGAATGCGATAAGACTTTATTGGCCGTCGAGCCGCGATCATAGGGGCGGATCGACACGGCGCAAGGGACCGCCAAAGGTTGCGAGGCGCGCTAACGGCCTCCTGCGACGCGCAATACGGTTCCGCTGACATAGGACGCGGCGTCCGAAAGTAGAAACAGCACCGCCTCCGCGCTCTCCTCCGGCTGGCCGACACGGCCCATCGGGATCATGGGGGCGATTTTGGCGAGCTTTTCAGGCGTGCCTGCGTCGGCATGGATGCGCGTCTCGCTGGCGCCCGGCGACACGCAGTTGACCCGAATGCCATCGCCGGCCAACTCCTTGCTGAGACCGTAAGTGATCGACTCCACCGCGCCCTTAGAGGCGGCGTACCAGACATATTCGTTCGGTCCGCCGATGTCGGCGGCGACCGACGACAGCAGCACGATCGAACCGCCCGCGCCGCCGTGCTTCTTCGAGATGCGCCGGATGGCATGCTGCATTGACCACAGCGCGCCGAGCACGTTGACCTCGATCACCTCGCGCATCATCGAGGACGCGGCACTTTCCAGTCGGCCCGAGCGCCCCGGAATGCCAGCGTTGTAGACGAAATGCGTCAACCGCCCGAGCACATCGGCCTCCTTGAACATGCGCTCGACGTCTGCCTCGCGGCCCATGTCGGCCTGGATCGCAACCGCGTTGCGCCCCTTGGCCTTCAGCGCTGCGACCACCTCGGCGGCAGCCCCCGCATCGGTCTTAAAGGTCACGGCAACGTCAAAGCCGCGCGCCGCCGCCAGTTTCGCGGTCGCCGCGCCAATGCCGCGACCGCCGCCGGTGATGAGAAGCACGTTCGCCATCGGTCACTCCGATTTACGGGTCGGGATGAGTCCGACGCCGAGGAAGTATAAGGCGATGCCGCACAGCCCCGCCGTGAGCCAGAGCGGCGGCGTCAGCCCAAGCCAAACGGCGGCGAACGCCAGCACGCCCCACAGCGCCAGCAGCGCCACCGTCACGGTGCGCAGCCGTTGCACCCGGAACGGATGCACGAAACGGATGGGCACAAAGGTCAGCACCGACAGCAGCGCGATCACGGCCGCAGTCACTGCGGATGCCGGCCGCAGCAGCAGCAGATAGAACACGATGACGTTCCACACCGCGGGAAAGCCGCGAAAGAAGTTGTCCGCGGTCTTCATCGACCGGTCGGCGAAATAAATCGTCCCAGTGACCGCAATTGCCATCGCCGCGGCGAGCGCGAGCGAATCCGGCATCAGTTTGCAGACCGCAACTGCATAAGCCGGAATGAACACATAGGTGGTGTAGTCGACCACGAGGTCCAGGGTCTCTCCCGACCAGCGCGGCAGCACCTCGGCCACATTCGCCGCCCGGGCCAGCGGCCCATCGACCGCATCGACCACCAACGCCACGCCGAGCCAGAGAAACATCAGCGGCCAGTCGTCCTGTGTCGCGGCAATCAAGGCCAACAGCGCCAGAGCTGCGCCGGAGGCGGTGAGGACGTGGACTGAAAATGCCAGCGCTCGCATGGACGCTGTTCTAGCGTTCCCGGAGGGAATGCGGAAGCGTCAGCGGCCTTTCCGGTTGCTCCAGTCAAGTTTGCAGATTTCCGCCGAGCGGCCCTCGAAATTCCAGTTGCGCCCCATCAAGCGGAATCGCGACTTGTCGGCGCGCGACACGGTGATATCGGGCGATATCCAATATTCGCTGTTGCTGATCACCACCGGGCCCTGGTCCTTGCCGCGGACCGGCGTGATGGCGCCATCGACGATCTTGTCGATCTTGATGATGCGGGTATCGCCCTGCGTCTCGTAGACGATCGGCACCTGCCGCGCGCCGAGGAAGCTGCCGGCGAGGATTTTCAACAGGCCCGTCGAGCCGCCTGCCCGGCCGGTCATGATCCAGGTCAGCGCCTTGGTGACCTGCACCGACGCCTTGTCATCGACGAACAGCGCCACGGTCCAGTTGCCACGGCCGAGCTTGCCCGGGATCTCCGCCATGAATCCGAACTTCACGCCCGAAAGATCCGTGTCACCGAAATGGCCTTCGTCGACGCGAACCGCCGCCCAGGTCAAACAATAGCCTTCGGTCGGCGCGCTCTGGCCAAGCGAAAGGACGCACGGACAGAACACCTCGCAATTGCACGACAGAGTAAGTTCGCCCCTGATCGACCAGGCATCAGTGACGCGTAATTCTTCGCTCAGGTTCATCGCACACCTACACCACGAACGAAATGATCATCAGAAATCCCACGGCGACGAAAGCAACCCCGACGCCCTTGCTGAAACGCGCCGTGTTTGAGACCTTCTCGATGGTCATCAACACGCCGAGCGCCGCCATCCAGACCACGTTCATTGCAACTATCGCGAACATCAGCAGCATCATCGCCCAGCAGCACCCAAGGCAGAGCATGCCCTGGCGAATACCGAGCATCAGCACACCGCTGCGCTCGGTGGTCCAGTTGGCGAAGAAGAATGGAAACGGACGCTGGCAGAGTGTCAGGCACGCCTGCTTGAACGAAGAAAACTGATAAAGCCCGGCGCCGACGAACAGCGCGCCGCTGGCCAGTCTCCCAGCACCACCGCCGTCGAGGAACCCCACGTCCGCCAACAGCGCTTGCAGCAACGCGGCGGCGAGCGCGAAGCCGAGCCAAACCGACACATAGCCCGCGGTCAATACGATCGGCGACACCACAGGCTCACGCTCTCGCGCCGCCGTATCGGCGATCTCGGCATAGGTAAGAATCATAGGTCCCGCAGTCGGCAGCATCATCGCCAACGTCATTGCCATCCACATCGGCGCGGCGACCGCCAGTTCGCGGAGGCCGCCGGTTGCGCCCGGCAGGCACAACGCCTGCCAGTTCAGCGGCGTATTGGCCGTCATCAGCGCGACGGAGGCCCAGCCGAGCGAGGTCAGCGCCGCGATGCATCCGAAAGCGATACGCTTGGGCCGCGCCAGTACGGCGGACAGCCGCGCTTCGGACGCGGACAAATGGCTGAGCGAATGCTCGTTTGTGAAGTCGGTCACCGCTAAACGATAGCGCATCGGCGGGCTTGCGGAAACGGCCGGCCGAATCATGGTTTCCGGCCCTCGTGTTGCCGCCAAAGACGGGCTAGGAACAGGGCGCCGGGAAACAGATCAATGGTAAAGCGGTTAACCGCCGAGGTGGCGATCGTGGGGGGCGGCCCGGCCGGGCTAACCGCCGCCATTGCGCTCGCCACCGCCGGCGTCGAAACCGCATTGATCGCGCGTCGGCCAGCCAGCGATCACCGTACGACCGCGTTGCTCGCCGGTTCGGTGACCGCGCTCAATACTTTGGGGGCGTGGTCGGACTGCGCGGCGCAGGCCGCGCCGCTTCGGGTGATGCGGATCGTCGATGCCACCTCGCGTCTCGTGCGCGCCCCGGAGGTGCGTTTCGCGGCCTCCGAGATCGGGCTTGAAGCGTTCGGCCACAACATCGAGAACCGCCATCTCCTCGCCGCGCTCAACGCGCGCG
>JAPLPD010000168.1 GCA_026400395.1 Alphaproteobacteria bacterium
CGCACGACGCCCGCCCGTTCGCGCTCCGACGCGCTCATCGTCAGTAATCCCCTGTCCATCAATGCCCCGTCGAATCAAACTCGAAAAGGGGACATTCTCACTTTGCACAAAGGGGACATTCTCATTGTGCGCTAACAGTGGAAAGCCATCGCATTGACGCCCTAGCCGTGCGTCCGTATAAGCCGACGCGGCGGCGAATGGAGTGAATGCTCGTGAAGCGGACCTATCAACCCAGCAAGCTGGTGCGCAAGCGCCGTCATGGATTTCGCCACCGTCTGAAGACAAAGGGTGGCCGCAAGGTGCTGGCCGCCCGGCGAGCCCGCGGACGCAAGCGGCTCAGCGCCTAAACGCGTCGCCGACCGCCGGGTCGGCCGGGGGACGTACCAGGGGACGTACCTTGCACCGGCTCCGTCAACGCGCTCATTTCCTGGCCGCCGCGACCGGCCCGAGGGCTCCCGCCATCGGATTCGTGCTTCAGGCGCTGGATCGGCGCGAGGATGGACCCGTGCGCGTGGGATTTACCGTTTCCAAGAAGGTCGGCAACTCCGCCGAGCGCAATCGCGTGCGCCGGCGGCTTCGCGAGGTCGTACGGCTGGCCCCGCCAGCGCCGCTGCGCCAGGGGCATGATTATGTGCTGGTTGGCCGCCGGGCGGCCCTAAGTCTGCCATTTGAGCGCCTGATTGAGGATTTCGCCCGCGCATTGAGCCGTGTTCATAGCGGCAACGGAACGACGAGAGGGGCTGGCAAAGGAACTGGCCAGCCAGTCTCCGCCACCCCAAATGCGGGCACCAGGTAGGCCACCGGACATGACCGATCAGAAAAACACCGTACTCGCCATCGCACTCTCGCTGCTTGTGCTGATCGTCTGGCAATATTTTGTCGGCTTTCCGCAGATGGAGAGGCAGCGGCAGGAAGCGCTGCTCAAGCAGCAACAACAGCAGCAGCAGGCCCAGACGCCGGCTCAGCCCGGCCAGCCCGCGCCGGCGGCGCAGGGCGGCGCGCAGCCGCAGCTCCCCGGCCAGGGCGCCGCGCCCACCCTCAACCTGCAGCTTTCGCGCGAAGCCGTACTCAAAGCCTCCCCGCGCATCTCGATCGAGACCCCGCGGCTGTCGGGCTCGATCGCGCTGAAAGGCGCGGCGATCGACGACATCGCCTTGACCCAGTACCGCGAGACCATCGACCCGAAATCGCCGCCGATCGTCCTGCTTTCGCCGCAAGGCAGCCCGCATCCATTCTATGCCGAGTTCGGCTGGGTCGGCGGCGCCGGCGCGACGATCAAACCGCCCGACGCCAACACCGTGTGGACGCAGCAGGGCGGCAACCAGCTCGGCGTCGGCAAGCCGGTCACGCTCACCTGGGACAACGGCGACGGCCTGGAATTCCGCCGCATCGTCTCAGTCGATGAAAAATATCTGATCTCGGTCGAGAACCAAGTCAGCAACAAGGGCGCCAGCCCGGTCTCGCTGTTTCCATTCGCGCTGATCCGCCGCCACGGCACCCCGGAGACGCTCGGCTACTACATCCTGCACGAGGGCATGATCGGCGTGCTCGACGACAAGCTGCAGGAATACACCTACAAGCAGATCGAGGACAAAAAGAACGTCCAGTTCAAAACCACGAACGGCTGGCTCGGCATCACCGACAAGTACTGGGCCGCGACCCTGATGCCGGACACCAAGGCGGCGATCCAGGCGCAGTTCTCGTTCTCCCAGACCGGCACGCAGAAGACCTACCAGACCGACTATCTCGGCGACGCGCAGACGGTTGCGCCGGGCGCCACGGTGTCGAACAGCACGCGGCTGTTCGCCGGCGCCAAGGAGGTCGCGGTCATCGACGGCTACGAGAAGCAGCTCGGCCTCAACCGCTACGAATTGATGATCGACTGGGGCTGGTTCTACTTCATCACCAAGCCGATGTTCTGGGCGATCGACTGGATCTACCAGCACGTCGGCAATTTCGGCATCGCCATTCTGCTCATCACGGTGCTGATCAAGTTCATCTTCTTCCCGCTCGCCAACAAGTCCTACGCCTCGATGGCGAAGATGAAGGCGGTGCAGCCGGAGATGGCCGCGATCCGCGAGCGCTACGGCGACGACAAGATGAAGCAGCAGACAGCGCTGATGGAGCTGTACAAGAAGGAAAAGATCAATCCGCTGGCGGGCTGCCTGCCGATCCTGGTTCAGGTGCCGGTGTTTTTCGGTCTCTACAAGGTGCTGTTCATCTCGATCGAGATGCGCCACGCGCCGTTCTACGGCTGGATCAAGGATCTGTCCGCGCCCGATCCGACCAACCTGTTCAACCTGTTCGGCCTCATCCCCTACGATCCCACGGTGCTGCCGGTGATCGGCCAGTTCCTGCACATGGGCATCTGGCCCATCATCATGGGCATCACGATGTGGGCGCAGATGAAACTCAATCCGTCGCCGCCCGATCCGACCCAGAAGATGATCTTCGACTGGATGCCGCTGATCTTCACGTTCATGCTGGCGTCGTTCTCGGCCGGTCTCGTGATCTACTGGGCCTGGAACAACTCGCTGTCGGTGCTGCAGCAGAGCATCATCATGAAAAAGAACGGCGCCAAGATCGAGCTGTTCGACAACATCAAGGCAATGTTCGTCAAAAAGAGCGACAGCAAGACTTAACTTCGACGGGTCGCTGCGAGAGACCAGCCAAGCTGGTACGGTGTTTGGGATATCGACCAGGGCGTGGACCCAATAACGCGCCGCCAAAGCCGGATTGCCGCAAGCTGGATGAAGGCGAGGTAATTGGCTGCGAATTTGTCGTAGCGCGACCCGCCGACACTGCTTTGATGTTACCGCCGCGCGATCGGCCCATGCACTGCCGTCTGTTCCGCGCGATGCAGGCGGCGTGCTGATGAACGGTGTCCGGCAGATCGAGCCATGGTGCTCCCGAGCGCAGCACCCGAAAGATTCCATTGAGGACGCGCCGGTCTCGCATGGTCTGCGAATTTCCGATAGTCACAGTGCCGGAGCCATCCATTCCTCTGGCTCACTTCAAAGAATTCGGCTTTGCTGATTTCCGACTTCTCGTTACCGTGCCTAACACCCCGCTTTGACGCAGCCGCTGATCGCAAGTGTACCAGTTATGGAAGTTCTGACCGCGAGTGTCGGTTTCTGCATCGGGATCGCCCGCGCTTATCGCGGAATCAACGACCATGCATTGCGTGATTCAAGTTTTACCGTCGCGCATCAGAACTCCAAATTGGAACAGGATACCCTCCGCCGGATCGAGCGCGGCGATCCTGAGCTGTTGAAGCGCTACCCGGGGCTGAGCCAAGTGGCCGTCATCCACGACGTATCGACGCTCGGCGATGGCGACCGTCTGGTTCTTGGGTTTCATGGACTTCCCCCAGAGGGCAAGTCTGAACTCGCCAGCCGTGGCGTCAAAATTCTCGATGACCTGATTTGTCCCTTCATCGCCAGACTTGATCGCATCGTCGAACAGGAGGTGCAGCGGGGCTTCGATATTGCAATGGTTGGATCGGCGGACAACCACCATCTCCGAACTGCCCGCAAGATCGCCGCCGAGCACGGCCGGCGCTGCTTTGCGATCGTCTCGGCCCAGGATATCGAGGCACTTCCGTTTGCTGTGGGGCAGCCCGTCGCATTGGTCGGCGAGGTTACCGGCAACACCGAAATCTTCCACGAGGTCATCCGGCTCATCGAGACCAAGCATCTGCCGGTCAAGATTCGAAAGACGATGTGCAGCGACTCCTACGGCCGTCAGCGGCGGGCTGCGGAGCTCGCCGAGATTGCGGACGTGGTTGTGCTCATTGATGACGGAGGAGACGGTTCACAGAGCGTCTTCGAGGTCTGCTCGCGACGCAACAAGCCTGTGCACCGTGTCCATGCCAAGGAAGTGATCGAGCCCGCCTGGTTTGAGGGAGCGAACGTTGTGGCTATCGTCGGCGGCATCATGGTGCCCGAATGGACCATCGCCGATGCCGCCGAGCATGTCCGCTCGCTGGCGGCAGCCCAACCGCCTTCCAGCGCCGCGGCTACAGCGGTGGGTTAGAGCGCGTCTTCATGACTCATTGCATCAGGTGGACGATCGTTGCCGCTCTGATATGCGGCGGCGTGCCGAATGCAGCCGCGCAAGCAACCCAAGAGGCCGACGGGGCATTTTACGCAGGCAAGCAGATTACGATCACAGTCGGAACGCCGGCCGGCAGCAGTGCGAGCTTGTATGCCCAGGCCGTGGCGCGCCACATGGGCCGCCATCTGTCCGGCACGCCGACCGTCTTGGTGCAGCATCTTCCCGGAGCCGGAGGCTTGTCCGCGGCAAACCGCGCCTTTCAAACGATGCCGCGCGACGGCACGGCGCTTGTCAGTACCAACAGCGTGATCTTTCTGGACCCGTTGCTTGGGGGGACGGGCGCGCAGTTTGATCCGCAAAAATTCACTTGGATCGGGGGCACGCATGTCGAGCATTCAACCTGCGTCGCCTGGCACACGGCTCGCGTGCAGAACCTACGAGACGCGTTGACCCATGAATTGTTGATGGGCAGCTACGGCGCATCCGGTCCTTCCGCTGTGTTTGCCAGGGCCGCCAACGTATTGGCCGGCACAAAATTCAAACTTGTTACCGGCTATGCCGGCGGACCCGAAGTCATGATCGCGATGGAGCGCGGGGAGATCGAAGGCTTCTGCGCCATGGGATGGAGCGAGTTGAAGAACCGCTACTCCGCGTGGCTCACGGAGAAAAAAGTGAACATCCTGTTCCAGATGGGCTTGGAAAAAGACGAGGAGATGCCACGGGTGCCGCTCATATCGGACAGCGCAAAAAGTCCTGTCGACCGCGGCGCCTTCAATCTGCTGTTCACTCCGCTCGAGATGGGCCGTCCGATCTATGCACCGCCCGGCGTTCCGAGCAAGCAAGCCGATGCTTTGCGCGAAGCGCTGCGGCTCACCTTGCTCGATCCTCTGTTTCTCTCCGACGCGGCGAAGATGCAGCTCGATATCCGTCACGTCAGCGCGCCGGCGCTGCAAAAGCTGGTCGAACAGATCTATCAGGCCCCGCGCGATGTGGTCGAACGCGCGTCGGCGATTAGAAACTAGCTGAATGGATCTCATCCGCGGAGGTGAGCCGCGTAAGCGGGGCCGGGAGGCTGGGTCACGATTAGGTATATATTCCTTGACAGCCCGCCGCTGCTCCGTTAGGAGAGGCGCACGCTCCGAAAATTGAAATCTGCGGCGAATTGAGCGGCAGTTCCTGCGGGCTCAGATTGAGCTACCTGCCGTGACGCCAGGCCGTTTTAGTGAACCCACTCGCAAGTCAACCGCCTACAGATGATCCCCTGCGCACGCGATGGCGCTCCGCGTCGACGCACCGTGCGAGCGGTTGAAGCACCCGAACGAGCTTTCACCAGGCAACCCGTCGCGCGGGCTCGTTCGCCTGCCCCAGAGAACAACCATGCCTCCAGAGCTAACCGACAAACCCTGGGCGCAGATCCGTCACGACTACGAGCACACCGACCGACCGGTCGATGACATCTGCGCCGAGCACGGCGTCAGCCCCGGCACGTTGCGCGACCGCATGCGCCGCTGGGGCTGGACGCGGCGGCGCGGGCCGATCCCGCAAGACGGCCCGCCGCCTTCGCCCGCGCCGCCGATCGAGATCGCCGCGCCGTTCGTGCCTGGACCACAGGCCGCGGCCGGCGAGGCAGCCGCAGCGTGGGACGCGCCGGACGACACCGCGATCGTACCGCGCATGCGGGGCGCGGTTGCGCGGGTGTTGCTCGCCATCGAAGCATGCGTGACGCGGATCGGAACCGAGCCGATGAATTTGCGCGAAATGGAGCGCTCGGCGCGCGTGCTGGCGTCGCTGACGCGGACCCTGCGCGAGCTCAGCGGGCTGCTTGCACAGCAGCAGGCATCCGGCGATGCAGCCGCCGGCAACGACTACACGCCAGAGGAAATCGACGCATTCCGTCGCGAGTTCGCCCACAAGATCCATGCGCTGGTCGACCGGCACGAGCAGCACAGTGGCGCGGTGCCGGCCGGGTGACGCTGACCGCGCAAAAAAAATGCCCCACCGAAGCGGAGCATTTTCGTTCTCGGTCGGCGCGGCGAATCACGCCGGCGGGGTGCCCATGAAGTCGCGTTTGCCGATCTCGACGCCGCACTGCCGGATGATGGCGTAGGCGGTGGTGGCGTGGAAGTAGAAGTTCGGCAGGCTCCGGCCGAGCAACAGGCTCTGCCCGGTGAAATTCATGACGTTGCCGTTGGGGGCGGTGAACTTGATCTCCTTGGCGTCGGTGCCGTCGATCTCGCTCGGGCTGATGGACTTGAGAAACGCGATGGCCTTGGCGATGCGCTCCTTGAACTGGGCCAAAGTCGTTTCCTCGGAGCCGAGCTTCGGCGCTTCCTTGCCGGCCAGCATCCCGGCGCAATTGACGGCATGGTCGGTCGTGGCGCGAATCTGGCGCGCCAGGGTGAACATATCGGGCGACAAGCGCATGCCGAGCAAGTCGGCCTCGCCGACCTTGCGGGCCGCGGCCCAGGCTATCGCCTTGTCCAGCACGCCGGACAGGCCGTTCAGGTGCTGCATGAACACTGGAATGGAAACCGAATACATCGAAACCGGCATGGAAACGCCTCACGTTGGATGACAATGGAAGACAGGGAGCCTAGCTTAAACCGCGTGAAGTCCGCATCTGAATTCTCATCCGCCGAGCGGGAAACCGGCCGTTTGCTGTTCGCGCAGCCGTGGAAGTTCGCCACCGCGGCCAGTTCGCTCGAATCGCTGCCCAAAATGCGCGGCATCGAGATCGCCTTCGCCGGCCGGTCCAATGTCGGCAAGTCGAGCCTGATCAACGCGCTGGTCGGCCAGAACGCCCTCGCCCGCACCTCGCACACGCCCGGCCGCACCCAGGAGTTGATTTTCTTCTCGGCCAGCCCGGAACTGACGCTGGTGGACATGCCAGGCTACGGCTACGCGGCTGCGCCCAAGGACATCGTCAAGGCGTGGACCCAGCTGATCCAGGACTATCTGGTCGGCCGCGCCAACCTCGCGCGGGTCTATGTGCTGATCGACGCGCGGCATGGGCTGAAGGACGCCGACGCGCCGGCGCTCGACGCCCTGGGCAAGGCCGCGGTCAGCCATCAGATCGTGCTGACCAAGGCCGACCAGGTGAAGCCGGCCGAGCTGACCGAACGGATCGCCGAAGTCGAGGCCATGCTGAAGAAGCGCCCCGCCGCCTTTCCGTCGGTACTGACGACCTCCTCACGCAGCGGCAACGGCGTCGCCGAACTGCGCGCCGCCATCGCGCGGCTGAAGGCCGAGCGCAGTTAGCGGTCGCGTTGCGCGGGCTTGGAATCGCGGTGGAGAGGCCGACGTTGACCTGCTAGAACCGTCGCGGCAAATCGCGCCGGACCATCGCCGATGAATGACAAAACCATGACCGATCCGCAGGAGCAGGCCCGCATCCTGTCCGAGGCGCTGCCGCACATGCAGCGCTACGACGAGGAAACCATCGTCATCAAGTACGGCGGGCACGCCATGGGCGACGAGACGCTGGCGCGCTCGTTCGCCAAGGACATCGTGCTGCTGGAGCAGACCGCGATCAATCCGGTGGTGGTGCACGGCGGCGGGCCGCAGATCAACGCCATGCTCAAGAAGGCCGGCGTCGAGTCGCAGTTTGCCGCCGGGCTTCGCATCACCGACGCCGCGACGCTGGAAATCGTCGAGATGGTATTGGCCGGCTCGATCAACAAGCAGATCGTCGGCTACATCAACGCCGCCGGCGGCAAGGCCATCGGCCTTTGCGGCAAAGACGGCAACATGGTGATGGCCAAGAAATCGACCCGCCGCGTGGTCGATCCGGATTCCAATATCGAGAAGGTGGTGGATCTCGGCTTCGTCGGCGAGCCCGACAAGGTCGATCTGACCGTACTCAACACGGTGCTGGGCAAGGAGCTGATCCCGGTGCTGGCGCCGGTGTGCGCGGGCGCCGATGGGTCGAGCTACAACGTCAACGCCGACACCTTCGCCGGCGCCATCGCCGGCGCGCTGAAGGCCAAGCGCTTCCTGCTGCTCACCGACGTGCCCGGGGTGCTCGACAAGTCGAAGCAGCTGATCAAGGAAATGTCCGCCGCCGACGTGCGGCGGCTGATCGCCGACGGCACCATCTCCGGCGGCATGATCCCCAAGGTCGAGACTTGCCTGTACGCGCTGGAAAAGGGCGTCGAAGGCGTGGTCATCCTGGACGGCAAGGTGCCGCACGCGGTGCTGCTCGAGCTGTTCACCGATCTCGGCTCCGGCACGCTGATCCATCGCTGACCCGTGACCGCAACGCCCGCCCCAGCGCCCGTCGGCCGCGTCGCTGAACTCGGCCCCGGCATCGCCGCCGCGGTGTCGTTCGCGCTGGCCGACGTGTTCTCCAAGGTGGCGTTCAACGACGGCATGGACGTNATGGACGTGCTGTCGCTGTCGACCTTCCGCGGCGCGTTCAGCGTCATCTTCATGATCGGCTGGCTTTGGCTTTCGCCGCCGCCGGTGCCGTACACGCCGCGGCAGCGTTGGATCGCGCTCGGCGTCGGTGTGCTGTTCGCCGGCATCGTGTTCGGATTGTTCAAGGCCATTCAGTTGATCGATGTGCCGATCGCGATCCTGACCTATTTCATCTATCCGCTGTTCACCGGGATCGTTGGCGCATGGATGGGCATCGACAAGCTGGGCTGGCGCGGCGCAGCGGCAGCCATCGTGGCGTTTCTAGGCCTGGCCTTGATCGTCGGCGCGCATCCCGGCGCCATTGCGCTGGCCGGGCTGGCTTTCGCGTTTGGCGCGGCGTGCCTGCGCACCGCCGTGCTGCTGATCTCGCGAGCCGCCCTGGGCGGCACTGATTCCCGCCTGCTCACATGGTATTCGCTGGTGTCGTCGCTGGCGATCTTCCTAGTGTTTTCGGTGGCGACCTGGAACTGGCACCCGCCGCACACTGGTTACGGCTGGTTCGCGCTGCTGGTGGTGAGCGTCACCGTCACCATCGCGGTGCTGACTTTGTTCATTTCGGTCAACAGGATCGGCCCGTTCCGCAGCGCGCTGGTGATGAACCTCGAACCGCTGCTGGCGACCGCCATCAGCGCGCCGCTGCTCGGCGAATACATGACCGCGTGGCAGGTCCTGGGTGGGGCGATCATGCTCGCCGCCCTCGTCGCCTTCCAACTCCGGCGATAGCATGCCGTCTATTATGGCCGAGACGGGATGATGGCATCCGGTTCCGCGGCACTGAACGCTACAAATGGCGCGAATGAACGCGCTTTGATCGCATCCTGAAGGGGAGAGAAATCGCATGAACATGGGCTGGCGCTGGCTTGCAGTGGCGTTGTTGGTGGTGTCTTCGCCGATCACGGAAACCCGGGCGCAATCCGACTATCCGAACAAAACGATACGCATCATCGTCGACTCGGCCGCGGGCAGCGCCAACGATGCAACCGCGCGCATCCTCGCCGACAAGCTCAGCACCATCTGGGGCCAACCTGTCGTGACGCTGAACCAGCCCGGCGCGGGCGGCGGGATCGCGGCGCGCGTCGCCTCGCAATCGCCGAACGACGGCTACTCGCTCTACCTGCCCTCGACATCCACCTTCCTGGCCCTGCCCGGCGGCGCAGGCGTTGCGCCGAACATGCCGGTCGAAGTGCCGCGCGACTTCGCGTCGATCGGCTTCGTGCTGCAGCAACCGATCTTCATCGGCGCCTCGCACAAATCCGGCATCGCCAATCTCAAGCAACTGATCGAAATGGCGAAGCAGAAGCCGAACGAGATCACCTACGCCGCGACCGGGCGCGGGCGGCTCACCCATCTGACGATGGAGCTGTTGCAGGCGCGCGCCGGCATCAAGCTGCAACTGGTGCCCTACGCCGGCGGCCCCGCGCAGGCGATGAACGACGTGATGAGCGGCCGCGTTCACTTGGTGCTCGACGCCTACGCCGGGCTCGCCGCCGCGCTGCGAGGCGACCTCATCAAGGGGCTGGCCGACACGTCACTGGAGCGCCTGCCCGGCTTCGAGAACCTGCCGACCGTCGCCGAAACGGTCCCCGACTTCTTCGTCGGCGCATGGACCGTGATGCTCGCGCCGACCGGCACGCCGGACGCCATCCTGCGCAAGGTGAACAAGGATTTGTGGACGGCGCTCAGTGACCCCGAGGTGAAAGGCAAGTTCCAGGCGAACGGCGCGTTCGTGAAGTACATGACGCCGGAGCAGACCACCGCATTCGTGCAGGGCGAGCAGAAGACCTGGCGGCCGATTCTCGAACAGGTGGCGCGGGAAACGCCGAAGTAGAGCGCGGTTATTTGAACAGCCGCGCTTTTGCCTCTTCCGCCGCCTGCTCCATCGTCATGAACACCGCGCCGTCGGCGGCGAGCTTCGTCACCAGATCCTCCAGCGCCAGCATGCGGTAGCCACGGCCGATGACATACGGATGCATCGTGTAGGTCAGCACGCCCCAGTCGACCGTCTTCTCCATGTAGGTGAACTCGTCGTGCCAGCTCTGCATCACCGCCCGCGCGGGTTGCAGGCCCGGCGCAACCGTCTGCGGCGTGCGGATGAACTCGAAATGCGGATGGTCGTCGAGCGACCACGAGATCGGCATCTCGATCAGCCCGGTCTCCTCGCCGAAACCATAAGGCTTGCCGAGCTCGACCTTGTCGCCGCGACGCGCGCGATAGGGGATGTAATCGGCGCCCATCAGGCTCGAGTCGTAGAGAAAGCCGTGCTTGATCAACAGATCGACGGTATGCGGGCTCAAATCCCAGGACGGCGAGCGATAGCCGCGCGCGGGGTGGCCGGTGAGTTTGCGAATATTCTCGTTGGCGCGGACGAGGTCGGCCTCCTCCTCTTCGCGGCTCTGGTTGGCGTTCGGGATATGCGCCCAGGAATGATGGCCGATCTCATGGCCGCCCTCGGCCACGGCGGCGCTTTCCTTCGGCCAACTCTCGATGGTGAATCCCGGGGTGAACCAGGTCGTTTTGATCCCGCGCTCCTTGAGGAACGTCAGGATGCGTCCCGACGCCATCGCCCCGAACTCGCCGCGCGACAGCGGCGTCGGCGTGGTCATGCCGCGCGCGATGAAGCCCGACTGGGTGTCGAAATCGAAGGTGAGGCAGACGATGTGACGGAGCATTTGACGACTCGCTTCTCAAACGATGACCTTAGTATAAGCAGTAACAGCATGACCACGAAAACCATCGGCATCATCCTCAACGGCGCGACCGGCCGCATCTGCTCGACGCAGCATGTGGCCAATGCACTCGCTCCGATCCGCGACGAAGGCGGGTTGCCGGATGGCACGGACCGCATCATGCCGCGGCTGATGCTGGCCGGGCGCAATGCGGAGAAGCTCGCCGCCATCGCGAAAAACACCGGCGCGGAATGGACCACGGACCTGGACAAGGCGCTGGCCGATCCGGCCTACACCGTGTTCTTCGACGCCGCCGCGACCAGTCAGCGTCAGGGCGCGCTGGAGAAAGCCATCGCGGCCGGCAAGCATATCTATTCCGAGAAGCCGGTGGCGCTGTTGGTGGACAAGGGGCTTGAACTGCTGCGCGCGATGAACGCAAAAGGTCTCAAGCACGGCGCCGTCGAGGACAAGCTCGGCCTGCCCGGCCTGCAGAAGCTGTCCCGCCTCGCCGCCGCGAATTACTTCGGCCGGATGACCGGATTTCGCCTCGAGTTCGGCTGGTGGGTGTTCGACGGCACCGAGGTGGCGTGCCAGCGTCCGAGCTGGAACTACCGCAAGAAGGATGGCGGCGGCCTCATCCTCGATATGTATCCGCACTGGCGCTACGTCATCGAAAACACGCTCGGCCCCATGCGGCGCGTCATCAGCGCGATGTCGACGGCGACGCCCGAGCGGATCGACGAACGCGGCGCGCACTACAGTGTCGATGTCGATGACAGCGCCTCGACCCTGATCGAGTTGGAGAGCGGCGCGGTCGGCACCATCCTGGCGTCCTGGGCGACGCGGGTGCGGCGCGACGATCTGCTCACGTTCCAGATCGATGGCACCGCCGGCTCCGCCGTCGCCGGCCTGCACCGCTGCTGGACCAGCACCAGCGCACAGACCCCGCGCACCGCGCATTTCTCCATCGCCACCGATCTGAACGTGGACTATCGCGCCAACTGGCATGAGATCACCGACTCCGGGCCGTTCAAGAATCCCTATCGCATCGGCTGGGAAAATTTTCTGCGCCATGTGGCCACCGGCGCGCCGATGCAGGCGGACTTCTCGGCCGGTATCCGCGACGTGCAGTTCGCCGAGGCGTGTTATCGCAGCGTCAAGGACGGTGCGTGGGTCAGCATGGACCACGGCCTTCCGGCGCGGGGCGCGTAAAGCGCCAATGGTCTAGGCCGCCTGTCCCTGCGCGTCGGCGGTCGCCTTCACCTCCGGCTGCACGGTGAAGCGACGCGCGTGCGCGATGGCCCAGGATTGCGCGTAGGTGGCGTGTCCGGTTCCTGCGAGCAGCTCCCGCTCGCCGAGGAACGTGTACAGCTCGGCGAAGGTTTTCACCTCATACGCCGACACCCGCTTCAGCAAATGCATCGGCGTCAGATCCTTCGGATGCGCAAGGCCAGCGGCGCCGACCAGATCGGCCAGCGCGGCGAGCGTGTTGTCATGTAACCGCCGGACCCGCTCGGCCTTGTCGGGCACCACCACTGCATGCTGACGCCATGCGTTCTGCGTCGCCACGCCCGACGGACAGTGATCGGTGTGGCACGCCTGCGCCTGCACGCAGCCGAGCGCGAACATGAAGCCACGGGCGGCGTTGCACCAGTCGGCGCCGAGCGCCAGCACCAGCGCCATGTCAAATCCGGTGATGATGCGTCCGGCGACGCCGAGCCGGATGGTGTCGCGCAGGCCCGCCCCGACCAGACAGTTGTGAGCGAAGATCAAGCCTTCGCGCATCGGCGTGCCGATGTGATCGACGAACTCCAGCGGAGCCGCGCCGGTGCCGCCCTCGGTGCCGTCGATGACGATGAAGTCCGGGCGGGTGCCGCTCTCCAGCATCGCCTTGCAGATGCCCATGAACTCCCAAGGGTGGCCGATGCAAAGCTTGAAGCCCACCGGCTTGCCCCCGGACAGTTCCCGCAACTGGGCGACGAATTGGATCAGTTCAAGCGGCGTCGAGAACATCGAGTGGGACGCCGGCGAGACGCAATCGACTCCGATCGGCACGCCGCGCGCGTCGGAAATCTCCGCCGTCACCTTCGGCCCCGGCAGCACGCCGCCGTGGCCGGGCTTTGCGCCCTGCGACAGCTTGATCTCGATCATTTTAACCTGGGGGTTCGCCGCCTCCTTGGCGAACCGTTCGGCGGAGAACGTACCGTCGTCGTTGCGGCAACCGAAATAACCGCTGCCGAGTTCCCAGATGATGTCGCCACCGAATTCCTTGTGATAGCGGCTGAAGCCGCCCTCGCCGGTGTCGTGGGCGAAGTTGCCGAGCTTGGCGCCCTTGTTGAGCGCGCGGATTGCATTGGCGCTCAGCGAGCCGAAGCTCATTGCCGAGACGTTGAACAGCGACAGAGAATAGGGCTGCTTGCAATCGGGCCCGCCGACCATGACGCGCAGATCGTGCTGCGCCGCCGGCACCGGGACGAGCGAGTGGTTGATCCACTCGAATTGATTGCCGTAGATGTTCTGCTGGGTACCGAACGGCCGCTTATCGAGCTCGCCTTTGGCGCGCTGGTAGACGATGGACCGCTTCGCGCGATTGAACGGCGTGCCGTCGGTTTCGCTCTCCAGGAAATACTGCCGAATCTCCGGCCTGATCTTCTCCAGCATGAAGCGGATGTGCGCCATGATCGGATAGTTGCGGCGCAGGCTGTGCTTGGTCTGGACGATATCCCAGACCCCGATCAGCGTGAGCACGCCGAAGACGGCGAACGGCGCGATGCGAACGGCGCGATCAACCAGAGACTGAACGGAATCAGCAGACCGAACAGAATCGTGCCGGCAAGGCTCGCCCAGATCGCGACGTAACGTATGAAATCCCCCGACGGGTGTCCGGCTCAGATCGGGGGATCGTATGTCACCCCCATGTCGGGTCAATGTCAGGCGATGCTATTCGGCCTGCAATCGCCCGCCTGCATCCGAACGCCGAAACTTGCTGCGGCGCAACAGAAGCGCCGCTCGTTACGCGGCGGCGGATTTGCCGATCGCCGCGTTGACCCGCGGCAGCACCTGTTCGGCCATCAGTTGCAGCGAACGCTTGGCCAGCGCCGGATCCGCCCAGTCCATGCCGGCATAGACGATCTCGCCGAAATCGCCGATCTCCTCGCGCAGCGCGAGAAGCTGAACGCGATCATAGTCGGCGGCGCCGAGGCCTGGCGGGTCGCGCCGCTGCTCGCCGCGGCGCACGTCCCGGTCGTGATCAATCCGCTGGATGATCTGCCCGAGTCCTTCGA
>JAPLPD010000186.1:0-7537 GCA_026400395.1 Alphaproteobacteria bacterium
CCCCCCTCGTTACCCACAAACGCTCAGCCCCATCCAAAAGGGGACATTCTCATTGTGCGGAACGAGGGGACATTCTCATTGTGCGTTGACACCAAGACCCCAGATGATTGACGATCCGGGGCCCTGCCCCTATGGTCCGGCCTTTCTCGAAAGTGCGGGAATAATCGTACCGCCGACCGGTCCATGAGGCTGGAGGCAACCGTCCGACAGCGCAATGCGCCCTCGGGCGCAAAGGTGTTTTGAGGACCATGTTCGACAATCTGTCGGAAAAGCTATCCGGCATTCTCGACGGCCTGACCCGGCGCGGCGCGCTGTCGGAGCAGGACGTCGACGCGGCGCTGCGCGAGGTTCGCCGCGCGCTGCTGGAGGCCGACGTCGCGCTCGACGTGTCGCGCGCCTTCATCGAGCAGGTCAAAAAGCGCGCGGTCGGCGTCGACGTCATCAAATCAGTGACGCCCGGCCAGATGGTCGTCAAGATCGTGCATGACGAGTTTATCGGCACGCTCGGCTCCGACGCGCAGCCGATCGATCTCAACGCCGCCGCTCCGGTCGCCATCATGATGGTCGGACTGCAGGGCTCCGGCAAAACCACCACCACCGCAAAGATAGCCATGCGGCTGAGCGGCCGCGACGGCCGCAAGGTGCTGATGGCCTCGCTCGACACCCGGCGGCCCGCGGCGATGGAACAACTCGCGGTGCTAGGCCAGCAGGTCAACGTGCAGACCCTGCCAATCGTCGAA
The DNA here is from genome assembly GCA_026400395.1 of Alphaproteobacteria bacterium. Lineage (GTDB taxonomy): Bacteria > Pseudomonadota > Alphaproteobacteria > Rhizobiales > Xanthobacteraceae > Z2-YC6860. The sequence goes on from JAPLPD010000186.1 coordinate 741, forward strand.
GGCCAGTCGCCGGTGCAGATCGCCAATCGCGCGATCCAGGCGGCCAAACTCGGCGGCTATGACGTGGTGCTGCTCGACACCGCCGGCCGCATCACGCTCGACGAAGACATGATGAACGAAGCCGCCGAAGTCCGGCGCGCCGCCAATCCGCATGAAATCCTTCTGGTCGCCGACGCGTTGACCGGCCAGGACGCGGTCAATCTGGCGCGATCGTTCGACGAACGCGTCGGCCTCACCGGCATCGTGCTCACGCGGGTCGATGGCGACGGCCGCGGCGGTGCAGCACTGTCAATGCGGGCGGTCACCGGCAAGCCGATCAAGCTGATCGGCACCGGCGAGCGCATGGACGCGCTTGAGGACTTCCATCCGGCCCGTATCGCCGACCGCATCCTCGGCATGGGCGACATCGTCTCTCTGGTCGAGAAGGCCGCGACGAGCATCGACCGCGAGCAGGCGATGCGCGCCGCCGAGCGGATGCGCAAGGGCCAGTTCGACCTGAGCGATCTGCGCGAACAGCTCGTCGGCATGCAGAAGATGGGCGGCATGAGCGGCCTGGTGGCGATGATGCCCGGCGTCGCCAAGATCAAAAACCAGATGGCCGAGCGCAATCTCGACGACGGCGTGCTGAAGCGTCAGATGGCGATCATCGATTCGATGACGCCAGGCGAACGCAAGCATCCCGACATCCTCAAGGCGAGCCGCAAGAAGCGCATCGCTTCCGGCGCCGGCTCCAAGGTCGAAGAGGTCAACAAGCTTCTCAAGATGCACCGGACCATGGCCGACATGATGAAGGCGATGGGCGGCGGCAAGGCGCGCGGCCCGATGGCCGGCCTCGCCCGAATGATGGGAATGGGCAGTGGCATGCCGTCACCGGAAGAGATGGCAAAGCTTGCCGAAAAAATGCCGGGCGGAATGCCCGGGATGCCGCCCGCGGCGCCGGGCGGCGGAATGCCGGGGCTTCCGGGTCTCGGCAAATTCCCCGGGCTTGGCGGCAGCGCTCCGAAACTGCCGACGCCGGGCGGATTGCCCGCGGACTTTTTCAAGAAGAAATGAAATGACGAACGCTCACCCCTCACCGTCATTCCGGGGCGCGCCGAAGGCGCGAGCCCGGAATCCAGAAGCAGGCACCAAGCTTGGCTCTGGATTCCGGATCGCACCTTCGGCGCGTCCGGAATGACAGAATTCTGACTCAGAGAAAGGACTACCAATGCCTGTCATTATTCGTATGGCCCGCGCCGGAACCAAGAAGCGCCCGGTCTATCACATCGTCGCCGCCGACAGCCGCGCGCCCCGCGACGGCCGCTTCATCGAGCGGCTCGGCTTCTACAATCCGCTGCTGGCGAAGGATAAGCCGGAGCGGCTCAAGCTCGACCTGGACAAGGTCAAGGAGTGGATGAAGAAGGGCGCGCAGCCGAGCGATCGCGTGATGCGCTTCCTCGACGCCGCTGGCGTCGCCAAGCGCGAGAAGCGCAACAATCCCGAGCGGGCGATCCCGCGCAAGGAGCGCAAGGCGGTCCGCGAAGAAAAGCAGAAGGTCGCCGACGCCGCCAAGGCCGAAGCCAAGTCCAAGGCCGACGCCGCGGCGCGGGAACGGGCCATCGCGGTGGAAGCCGCGAAGAACAAGTAACGATGTAGCGCCGTGAACGACCGCATCTGCGTTGCCCAGTTCGGCGCGCCGCACGGCATTCGCGGCGAGGTCAGACTGCGATCGTTCACCGAGGATCCGGCGGCCATCAAGACCTATGGCCCGCTGGAAAGCGAGGACGGCTCGCGGCGCTTCACCATCGAAGCGCTGCGGCCGGCGAAGGATCACTTCGTGGCGCGGCTCGCCGGCATCGGCGACCGCGACGCGGCGGAAAAGCTGACCAACATCAAGCTCTACGTCTCGCGCGATCGCCTGCCGCCGATCGAGGATGAGGGCACTTACTATCACGCCGATCTGGTGGGGCTTGCCGCGGTCACGGCGGACGGCAACGCGCTCGGCACGGTGACCGCGATCCTCAACTTCGGCGCCGGCGATCTGGTCGAGATCAAGCCGGAGGGTGGCAGCACCACCCTGATGGTTCCGTTCACCGACACCGCGGTGCCGGAGATCGACATGGCGGCGCGGCGTATGGTGGTCAATCCGCTGACTGAGACCGAGTGATTGCCGATGTGGCGCGCCACCATCCTCACCCTGTTCCCGGAGATGTTTCCGGGCCCGCTCGGGCTCAGCCTCGCTGGTAAGGCGCTGGTCGGCGGGCTGTGGTCGCTCGACGCCCACGACATCCGCGCGCATGCCACCGACCGGCACGGCACCGTCGACGACACGCCGGCCGGCGGCGGCCCCGGCATGGTGATGAAGGCCGACGTGCTGTCCCGCGCCATTGACGCTGCGGCGGGCGACGGCCGCCCCCGCCTGCTGATGAGCGCGCGCGGCGCGCCGCTCACCCAGGCCCGCGTGGCCGATTTGGCCAAAGGCCCCGGCGCGGTGATCGTCTGCGGCCGTTTTGAGGGAATCGACGAACGGGCGATCGCCGCGCGGCAGCTCGAAGAGGTGTCGATCGGCGATTACGTCCTGTCGGGCGGCGAGATCGCCGCACTGGCGCTGCTGGACGCCTGCGTCCGGCTAATCCCCGGCGTGATGGGCAAAGAGGCCTCCGGGACCGAAGAAAGCTTCTCGGACGGCCTGCTGGAATACCCCCACTACACCCGCCCGGCGGTGTTCGAGGGCCATGGCATCCCCGAGATCCTGACCGGCGGCGACCACGGCAAGGTCAGGGCCTGGCGACAGGCCGAGGCCGAACGGCTGACCCGGGAGCGACGCCCCGACCTCTGGGCGGCCTACCAGAGCCGCCCCAAAAACCCCTCAAAGCCCTGTAAAACGTAACGGGGTGACAACGCTGCGGCTTTGTCGTAGAAGCTCGCCCGAACCCGGACATCAAGCCTATTTTGGCGCTGCCCCTGGTGCGCGCTGCCGACGGAGAATTTGCCATGAACCTGATTCAGACACTCAACAAGGAGCAGGCCGAACGCCTCTCCGCCGGCAAGACCATTCCGGACTTCGAGCCAGGCGACACCGTGATCGTCAACGTCAAGGTGATCGAAGGCGAGCGCACCCGCATCCAGGCGTATGAAGGCGTCTGCATCGGCCGCTCCGGCCACGGCCTGAACGAGAGCTTCACCGTTCGCAAGATTTCCTACGGCGAGGGCGTTGAGCGCGTGTTCCCGCTGCTCGCGCCGATGATCGATTCGATCAAGCTCGTCCGCCGCGGCAAGGTGCGGCGCGCCAAGCTGTATTACCTGCGCGGTTTGCGCGGCAAGGCGGCCCGTATCTCCGAGGGCACGCATCACGCCGGTCAGGGCAGGGAAGCCGCCGAAGCGGCGAAGTAAGGCCTGTAACCAAACCTTTCGGAAAAGGCCGGCACTGCCGGCCTTTTTTTTTGCCGGCATATGGCCAGCGGCCGTCCTCGCCCGTGAGGCAATTGTGTTTGTTGTCGGAACAGCGACGGCTAGCTATATCTAGGCCATGTCTAAAGTAGCCCAAACTCGCAGAATCGTTCTGGGCGACCACGCGCGCCTGCCGGGACGCTTTTTCGGCAGGCTGACGGCGTCGGTGCTGGCAGGGCTTTGAACGCCGCTGCATTTCTGCCGCCCGGCGGCCCTCGCCGTCACATCGATCCAACTCCGCTGCAAAAGGTTCAACGGGATGAAACCGCGCACATTCTACGACAAGATCTGGGCTGACCATCTGATCGACGAGCAGCCGGACGGCACCGGCCTGCTCTACATCGACCGGCACATCGTCCATGAGGTGACGTCGCCGCAAGCGTTCGAGGGGCTGCGCAACTCGGGCCGCAAGGTTCACGCGCCCGACAAGACCCTGCTGGTGGTCGACCACAACATTCCGACCACGGACCGCAGCAAGCCAAACCCCGACAAGGAAAGCTCCGACCAGATCGCGTATCTGGCGGAGAACGCCAAGGTGTTCAACCTCGAATACTACGACGAGTTCGATATCCGTCAGGGCATCTGCCACGTCATCGGTCCGGAGCAGGGCTTCACCCTGCCCGGCGTGACGCTGGTCTGCGGCGACAGCCACACCGCGACGCACGGCGCATTCGGCGCGCTTGCCTACGGCATCGGCACCTCAGAGGTCGAGCACGTCCTCGCCACGCAAACGCTGGTGCAGAGCAAATCGAAGAACATGCGCGCGATCGTCGACGGCAAGCTGCCGCCGAACGTCTCCGCGAAGGACATCATCCTCGCCATTATCGGCGAGATCGGCACCGCCGGCGGCACCGGCTATTCGCTGGAATACGCCGGCGAGGCGATCCGCGCGCTGTCGATGGAAGGCCGCATGACGGTCTGCAACATGTCGGTCGAGGCCGGCGCCAAGGCCGGCTTCATCGCGCCGGACGAGAAGACCTACGATTTCGTCAAAGGCCGCCCAAAGGCGCCGAAGGGCAAGATGTGGGACGACGCGCGGCGCTATTGGGAAACGCTGCCAACCGACGACGGCGCGTTCTTCGACCGCGAGGTCAGGCTCGACGCGGCCAAGCTGCCGCCCATCGTGAGCTGGGGGACGAGCCCGGAGCAGGTCACGTCGATCAGCGGCCGCGTGCCGGTACCGTCGGAAATCGCCGACGAACACAAGCGCCGCGCCGCCGAGCGCTCGATGCAATACATGGGACTGACCGGCGGCGAGAAGATGACCGACATCTCGATCAACCGCGTGTTCATCGGTTCATGCACCAACTCGCGCATCGAGGATCTGCGAGAGGTCGCGCGCATCGCCGAGGGCAAGAAGGTGAGCGCCAGCGTCAACGCCATGATCGTGCCGGGCTCAGGCTTGGTGAAGGAGCAGGCCGAGGCCGAGGGCCTGCACAAGATATTCCTGGCCTCTGGTTTTGAATGGCGCGAGCCGGGCTGTTCCATGTGCCTCGCGATGAACCCGGACAAGCTTGAGCCGGGCGAGCGTTGCGCCTCGACGTCGAACCGCAACTTCGAGGGCCGTCAGGGCTTCAAGGGCCGCACCCATCTGGTGTCGCCGGCGATGGCGGCGGCGGCGGCGATCGCGGGCAAGTTCGTGGACGTGCGCGACTGGCACTGATCGAACTCGGCATCAAAGCAAAAGGCCCGCCTCGACAGGCGGGCCTTTTTTTGTCTCGCGGTTTACAGGCCGAGCCCGAAGCCGAACGGGCCGACGCCAACGGAAAATCCCGGGCGATAGTAAGGCCGGTAATACGGATTGTAGCCATAGGCATTGTACGGCGCGTAGTACGGACGGCTGTAGTAGCGCCGCGGACCGTAATAGTGCCGCGCGTAACCCCGTCGATGACGGCGTGCGGCGCTCACATCGGTCAATTCAGCCGATTGCTTGATACCGGCAGCGCCGCGTTCCGCCGCGCTGGCGGGAGCAGGAAGCGCGATGATCGCCGTGATGGCGGCCGCCGCACAGGTTGCAAGAATTCTGGTCATGGTTCGAACCTCCAACGCATCGCCCTCGCCATGACAACGCACAAGGCCGCGCGGGGTTGCGCGGCCTTGTGGGACAAAACGCTGATCCCAGGATGGTTATCGACACCCCCCGCGCGTACGGCGAACGCCTCAGGCGGAACCGGCCTTACTGGTAGCCGAAACCATAGGCTCCGGTGCCGATCCCGTCATGCCGAAGCCCTCGCGCTCCGACGGGCGCACCCGGAACGAAGTACGGATGGCTCGCGGCATAGAGATCAAAGGAGTTGATCGGCCCGCGATAGGGCCGACCATAGCGATAGGCCGGCCGCACGGTAACCCTATGACGGCGCGCGGCGCTGAAGTCGGTAGCCACGGCCTGACTGACGCCAGCGGGCTTCGGCTCAGCCGCGCCGGCGGACGCCGGAAGAGCGATCAGCGCGGTGACGGCCAGCGCCGCAAAGGTAGACGGCCATTTCAACATAGGGTCTCTCCTGCTCATCCCCGCCTTGTCCAAGAGTACAACATCGCATCCGCCGCATGGTTGCGTGACACGCGGACGCGACACCGGCATCAGCTCCGCACCCAGCGGCAGTTCACCCGTGGCACGACCACGGTGCCGCTCGGCCGGTGCTCTTCCACGTAACGGGCGACGCATTCCCGCTTGGCGTTCGGTCCCGGATATTCGGCGGCGTAGGGCACCGGATAGGTCGTGTGATAGCGGCGGTACGGATAGATCGGCCGCACCAGAATCCTGGGCCGCGCCCGCTTTGGCTGGCTCTGCGCTAAACCGCCGCCAGCACGCACGCCATCCACCGCCGGCTGCGCCAAGCCCGGCGTGGCGACGAGCAGACCGAATATTGAAGCCGCGACAATTGTGGCAAACACCTTCATGGGCCAACGCTCCCCCATCGTCGCGACCGCGTCAACCGCGCACAGGCCGCGCCCTTGGATTGCGGTAAAGCGACCGCCTATGCTGCGCCCATGACCGATGAAACCCTCGCCGATCCGCTGTCATGGCGGCCGTTGAAAGCCCCCTCGCTGCTCGAATTCGAAGTGATCGCAACCGAGGCGTTCCGGCGTCTGCCGGCGCACTTCCGCGCCCGCTGCGAGGGCGTGGTGATCCATGTGGAGGATGCAGCGACCGACGAGGTGCTCGACACCATGGGCATCCAGAGCGAACTCGACCTGATGGGGCTGTTCCAGGGCGTCGGGCTGCCGTTCCAGTCCGACAGTGCGCCGCAGCAGATGCCCAATATGGTGTGGCTCTACCGGGTGCCGATCCTGCTCTATTGGGCCGAGCATGAAGAAACGCTCGGCGCTATCATTACCCATGTGCTGGTGCACGAGATCGGGCATCA
>JAPLPD010000186.1:7615-20593 GCA_026400395.1 Alphaproteobacteria bacterium
GATGAAATAGAACGGGCGGCCGACTAACCGGCCGCCCTGATGGATGAAATAGAACGTTGGCCGACTAACCGGATCGGCCGGTCGAAATCACGGAGGACACTCATGAAGGTCAGCGGCGCCTGCCATTGCGGCAACATCACCATCGAGGGCGAGGCCGATCCGGCCCTGGTCAACATCTGCCATTGCACCGATTGCCAGACCGGCACCGGTTCAGCGTTCCGTGTGTCGGTGCCAATCCCCGGCAACGTGTTCAAGATGAAGGGCACGCCCACCAACTACGTGAAGACGACATCCGACAGCGGCAATCCGCGGGTGCAGGCGTTCTGTGGCCAATGCGGCTCGCCGATCTATTCGACCTCGCCGGGCGAGGGCCAGCAGGCGTCGTACATGGTCCGCGTCGGCATCCTCAAAGAGCGCGACCAACTCGCGCCGAAGAAGCAGAGCTGGTTCCGCTCGGCGCGGAACTGGGTCACCAGCATGGACGCCATACCGAAGATCGAGAAACAGCGGGCCTGATACGGCGCCGCCCCGCACGGAAAAGTGAAGCTGCGGCAGGGGCTTGACCCCAAGCCGTCCAGGGGCCATTCAAAGGACCGACGAAGAGAGGCTGCCATGGAAAAATTCGACAAGCTGGAAGGCGTCGCGGCGCCGCTGCGGATCGTCAATGTCGATACCGACATGATTATCCCGAAGCAGTATCTAAAGACGCTGAAGCGCACCGGGCTCGCCAAGGGCCTGTTCTCGGAGCTGCGTTACAAGGACGACGGCAGCGAGAATCCCGATTTTGTGCTCAACAAGCCGGCCTACCGCAATTCCAAGATCATCGTCGCCGACAACAACTTCGGCTGCGGCTCATCGCGCGAGCATGCGCCGTGGGCGCTGATGGACTACGGCATCCGCTGCGTGATCTCCACGCAGTTCGGCGACATCTTCTACAACAACTGCTTCAAGAACGGCGTGCTGCCGATCAAGGTCAGCCCCCAGGATCTGGAGAAGCTGTTCGACGACGCCGAGCGCGGCGCCAACGCCACACTGTCGATCGATCTCGAAAAGCAGGAAATCCGCGGACCGGACGGCGGCGTCGTGAAGTTCGACATCGATCCGCACCGCAAGCATTGCATGCTCAACGGCCTCGACGACATCGGCCTGACCAAGCTGAAGGCCGACAAGATCGAGAGCTTCGAAGCAAAGTCGAAGGCCGACCGCCCCTGGGCGTAACGTCTTCGATTCTGATTCAATCTGACCGACATACAATCCGGCGCTAACGATCAGGCCGGGCAGCCGTGCTGGCTGCCGGGGCTTTTCGGCGCCGCCTCGACTCCGATCGCGCCGCCCTTCGCCACCGCGTCGCGCAGGAAACCCGACGCACGGACCTCATCCAAGAACGCGTTGACCGCGGCGAGCACATCCAGCTTGCCCTTTGGCACAACGATATTCTGGGGCACGTTGAACAGATTGTCGGGCAGCAGCCGCGAACCGGGCACGCTCTTCATCAAGGTCGTCAAACGCTGGCGGTTGGCGCCGAGTGCGTCGATCTCGCGCGCCATCAGCGCCTTGATCAGAAGATCGGAGTTGTTGTCCAGATCGACCTGCGTTGCCTGCTTCAGAACGCGCTTGAGGCACAGCGCCATGGAATCGTTGCGCGTGCCGGCGATCTTCAGTCCCGCCCGATCCAAGTCGGCCAGGGTCTTGATCGGCGAATCGCCGAGAACCAGGAAACTCTGCTGAACCAGCATGTATGTCTCCGAGAACTCCACGGTTCCGACCCGGGTCGCTTCGTAGGCGACGAAGCCGATATCGGCCTCGCCGTTCTTGACCGCCTCGATCACCGCCGGCGGATTGGCGATCGGCTTGAAGTCCCGCGGCTTGCCGAGACGCTTGGCGAACTCCCGCGCAAGATCGAGCGAAGCGCCGCGGATTTCGCCGGTATGCGTATCCTTGATCGCCTGCGCGGGATTGGTCGCAAGATACGCCGCGCGCAGCATGCCGGTCGGCGCCACATCGGCCTGTGCCCATGCTGGAGACACGGCCGCGCTCAACACGGCAGCGGCAAAAATCATACGAAACTTCATGACACCCCCCGCCAACCGATGCGACGCATCAGCCTATCAAGCGTCCTTGAACCGCACCATGTCATACCGCGCCGGTTGAACGCGGCGCTGCCCTTGTGCAATGTTCGACGCCCCGCCCAGGAAGGACTCGAACGATGCGCGCCATTTCAACGATCGTCACATCCGCGTTGTTGGCGGGCCTTGTGGTTTCCGCCGCCCACGCGCAACAGACCTATCCCTCGCGGCCGGTGACCCTGACTCACGGATTCGCCGCGGGCGGCAACGCCGACGTCGTGTCGCGCATCGCCGGCGAGGCGTTGAGCCGCCATCTCGGTCAGCCCGTGGTCATCGAACCGCGGCCCGGCGCCGGCGGCAACACGGCCTCGCAGCGGCTTACAAGCTCGCCTCCCGACGGCTACACGCTCATCACGCTCACCAGCGCCCATGCGGTCTCCGCCGGCATCTACAAGACCCTGCCGTTCGACCCGGTCGAGAGCTTTCAGTTCATCTCCAACATCGGGTTTCAGGCACTGATCGTCGCCGTGCGTGCCGATAGCCCCTACAAGACCATGGCCGATCTGATCGCCGCCGCGAAACGCGATCCGGGCAAGCTCACCTATTCATCGGTTGGCGTCGGCTCGACCCAGCATCTCGCCGGCGAACTCCTGTGTGCGATGGCCGGCATCAAGATGACGCACATTCCGTATCGCGGCGGCAGCGGGCCGATGACCGATCTGCTCGGCGGCCAGATCGACGTCAACGTCGATACCATCACCGTGATCGAGCCGCAGGTGAGCGCCGGCAAAGTCACGGCGCTGGGCGTGACCAGCGGCAACCCGTGGTGGAGCCTGCCGGGCATCACGCCGGTTTCGGCGACCGTGCCGGGCTACGACGTAAAGACCTGGGTCTCCCTCGCAGCACCGAAAGGCACCCCGGCCGATGTCGTAAAGAAGCTCAACGCCGACACGCGCGCCGGCCTCGCCGAAAAAGACATCAAGGAAAAGCTGAACAAGATCGGCGTCGATGTGCAGCCCGGCACGCCGGACGAAATGAAGGCGCTGGTCACCGAGCAGGTCGCCAAGTGGAAGAAGGTCGTCGCCGACGCCGGCATTCCGCAGCAGTAAACCTCAAACCCGCGCCTTCTCGATCGCCTCGGCGATGGCGACCGTCCGCCGCGCCATCTCGGCATGCAGCAACTCGACCATCTTGCCGTCGACCTGCACCACGCCCTTGCCCTTGTTCTCGGGAAGATCGAACGCGGCGATCATCTTCTTCGCCACCGCGACTTCGTCCGCGTCCGGCGAGAAGGTCGCGTTGCAGGGTCCGATCTGGTTCGGATGGATCAGCGTCTTGCCGTCGAAGCCCATGTCGCGCCCCTGCATGCACTCCTGCACGAAGCCATCGGCGTTGCCGATGTCGTTATAAACTCCATCGAGGATGTCGATGCCGTGGCCATGCGCCGCGAGCACGCACGCCGAGAGCCATGACAGCATCGGCCCGCGGCCGGGTAGCTGGCGGGCACGAGTTTCCTTGGCGATGTCGTTGGTGCCCATGATGAAGCCCGCCAGCCGCGACTCGGAGTCCCGCGCCTGACCGGCAAGCGCCCAGATGTTGTTGATCGCAAGCGGCGTCTCGATCATCGCCCAGAACCGCGTCTTGTGGTTGGTCTTCATGTCCATCAGGCGCTGGCCGATGCGCTCGATCTGCTCGACCGTTTCGATCTTAGGCACCACGATGCCGTCCGGAGCGGCGTGAGCCGCGGCATCGAGGTCATCCGCGTGCCACGGCGTGCCGAGTCCGTTGACGCGGATGAACACCTGGCGCGAGCCGAAGCCGCCTTTCTTCACCTCGGCAACGAGTTGGTCGCGAGCCGATGCCTTGGCATCGGGGGCGACCGAATCCTCCAGGTCGAGGATCACGCCATCGGCCGGAAGGGTCCGCGCCTTTTCGATGGCGCGGGCGTTCGATCCCGGCATGTAGAGCACGCTGCGGCGCGGGCGAAAGGTCATGGGCGGTCCTCCTCGATGGACAGCGTAGCGGCATCGCAAAAGCTGTGCCAGCGTGGCGGCCATGACCAAGCCCGACCAGAACACTTGGGTTGCCGGCGTCGATGGATGCCGGAGCGGATGGATCATGGTCCTGGTGCATCCGCAGGGTGGCGAAGCGCGGGTGCGGATCGTGCCGCGCTTTTCCGATGTGCTCGCTGAGCCGGAACAACCCGCGCTGGTGGCGGTCGATATGCCGATTGGCCTGCCGGAGCGGGTCGGTGCCGGCGGGCGGGCGGCTGAAAGCTGCGTCAGGCCCCTGCTCGGCGCCCGCCAGTCGTCGGTGTTCTCGGTGCCGTCGCGGGCCGCCATCTATGCTTTGGATTATGGCGAGGCTTGCCGGATCGCCTCGGCCAGTTCGGAGCCACCGCGCAAGGTGTCAAAACAGCTCTTCAACATCGCCCCGAAAATCCGCGAGGTGGACCAAGCCCTGCGCGCCGATTCCGCCGCCGCCGGCCGGGCATTCGAAGTGCATCCTGAACTGGCATTCTGGCGGCTCAACGGCAGCCGCCCGCTCACCGAGCCGAAGAAGGTCAAGAGCCGCGCCTACGAACCTGGGCTGGCTTTGCGCAGAAACCTTCTGATAGGTGCCGGCCTGCCGGCGGCTGCGGTCAATTCGGTTGCGCCCAGGGGCGCGTCCGCCGACGATCTGCTCGATGCATTGGCTTGCGCCGCCATCGCCCGGCGGCGGCATGCGGGCCAGGCCGAGCCATTTCCGAACCCACCGCCGCGCGATGCGTTTGGATTGGCGATGGCGATATGGGCGTGACGTTTGCTAGGACATGGGCATGAGCTTTCCGCAGCGATTGATCGACGGTTACGGGGCGTTCGCCGCCGGGCGGCTGCGATCGGAGCAAGACCGCTACCGCGAACTTGCCGAGCACGGCCAGACACCCGAGATCATGGTGATCGGCTGCTGCGACTCGCGGGTGTCGCCGGAGGTGATCTTCGATGCCCGGCCCGGCGAATTGTTCGTGGTGCGCAACGTCGCTAATCTGGTGCCGCCGTTCGAGACCGGCGGCACGTATCACGGCGTGTCGGCGGCGCTCGAATTCGGTGTCGGCGCGCTGAGGGTCAAGCACATCGTGGTGCTGGGCCACGCCCATTGCGGTGGCGTTAAAGCCTTTGCCGAGGAAAGCGCGCCGCTGTCGCCCGGCGATTTCATCGGCCGATGGATGTCGCTGATGGCGCCGGCCGCGGAAAAGGTCGGCCCGCGGGGCACGCTCTCCCGCGAGGAGTATCTGGAGCGGATGGAGAAGGCGTCGGTCGTCAATACGCTCGACAACCTGATGACGTTCCCGCGTCTGCGCAAGCTGATCGAACGCGGCGCGGTGAGCTTACACGGCGCCTATTTCGGCGTGGCCAAAGGCGAGCTGTCGGTGCTGGACAAGACGACGGGACAATTTCTTCCGGCGCGGCCGCGCGAGTAGACGCCGCGCATCGGTTCGCTCCCTCGCGTCTTTGCCGGGCATAGCCGGCGGAAACGGCGTCGCTATCGCTCGCCTTATGACCCGGCAATCCAGCTTTGCGCGAAACGATGGATGACCGGACCAAGTCCGGCCATGACAAACGAGAAATTTACCGCGAAACCGAAATGTCCGCTTCCTGCATCACCGGCACCGGCTCGCGCGCATCCGGCACGGTGATCACAACATCGCCATCGGCAATCGCGAGTTTGATCTTGCGAAGCCGCGCCTTCGGATTGCCGGGATGCACGCCGGTGCGGATGTCGAACTCGAAGCCGTGCCACGGGCAGACCACATGCAGCTTGCTCTTGGAAAAATTCATGCCCTTGCTGGTGCGGTCGGCGGCGATATCCTCCTCGACCTTGGCGATCATCTTGCCCTGACAGGCTGGCCCGCCCATGTGCGGGCAATGATTGAGGTAGGCGAAAAATTCGCCACCGAGCTTGAACACTGCGACCTCGAAATTCTCGAAGCCGACGATCTTGCGGCCGGGATCCGCAAAGTCCGAAGCCGCACCGACGTTCACCTCACGCATGTTATTTCTCCGTCAACTGAAGACCCGCAATTGTTCATTCGGGGGCGCGTCGCAAGCGCGAGCCCGGAATCCAGGTACACACTCTGCACGCCGCTCTGGATTCCGGCCTCGCTCGCTGCGCTCGCGACCCGGAATGACAGCGTGAGATTCATCGCTTCGTCCTATTGAACCACATCGACACGTCCCACAGATTGAGACCGGCTGCGCGAATCAGATCGCTCACCGTCACGACAATCTCGGTCGGCGTTACGGCGGATGGCGTGATCGCCTGAACCGGCGGCTTGTCGCTCTCGGCCTTGGCCGCATACAACCGCACCGCCGCCGTCATCACCCGTTCAAGCTCGGCATCGGACACCTGTCCCGGCTGGCCGGACGCCAAAGCCCGTTCGGCCGCATCGACGAAATCGCCGCCGAGCGAATGCGCGTCCGGTTGTACCGAACCGGTCATCGTCAGGACACGCCTGGCCGCGCCGCCAGCACATCGCTCGGCTTCGGCCGCTTGCGCTTGACCTCGAGATTGAACACCCGCGCGGCGTTGAGCCCGAGGATGTTGCGCTTGGCCTGATCGCTGAGGAACGGCAGCGTGCTGATCGAGCTCGGCGCGTCGAAGTCCCAGTGCGGCCAGTCGGACGCGTACATCAGTTGCGTTTCCGCGTTGAACGCTTCCATCGTGGCTTGCAGCAGCTTGAGGTTGGTCTTTTCCATCGGCTGACTGGTGTAGAACATGTCGGCCATGTACTGGCTCGGCAGCTTCTTCAGCAGCGGCGCCTCGCACGAGCGCATCTGATACTCGTGGTCGAGCCGCTGCATCAGGTACGGAATCCAGGCGAGCCCGCTTTCGATCCAGAGCAGCTTGAGCTTCGGGAAGCGCTCGGGCAGCCCGTTGATGATCCAGTTGGTCATGTGGATCAGGCTGTAGTGCACGAACGACAGCGCGTGCATGGAGATGAAGCGGTTGAGCTGCAGAAACGACGGATCGTTCCAGTTGAAGCCGGAGTGCAAAGAGAACGGTTTGCCGGTCTCCTCCATCATCGCATAAAGCTTCATGTAGCTGTTGTGGTGCACGGCCTTGTTGCGCGTCGAGCAGACCGAGTAGCCGATAATGCTATCGACGTGGGCGTACTTCTTGACCTCTTCCACGCAGGCTTCGGGCGTGTTGAACGGCAGATAGATCATGCCCTTGAGGCGATCGTCCTCCGGTAGAATCCGTTCGACCAACCATTTGTTGTAGGCCGCGCCGAGCGCCACTTCGATGTCGTCCTGCGGGTGCATGCCGAGCGTCAGCATCGGCGTCGGGAACACCACCTGATAGTCGAGGCCGAGCGCATCCATCGAGCGCCGCGCCAGTTCGGTGAAGTGGTGACTTCCGGTCTTCTCGACCTTCTCCATCAGCGCCTGCTGATGCGGGATGCGGCCCCAAGCGTGCTGGTGGAGGATACCGGGCTGGCCGTTCAGCAGCGAAATGTTCGCGGATCCGGGCCGCTCGGCGTTCATCTGGCCCATATGGCGGATCACGTCGTTGTCGATCATTGCCAGGATTTCCGGCCAGAACGACGTCTCGGTGACGTGCGCGTCGATATCGACGAGGAAGTAGTCCTCGTGGCTTTCCGCCTGCCGGGTCGCATGCGCGAGAATGTCGCGCGTGTCCGTCTTCATGGTGATTTCTTGCAGTTCGCGGAACTGCGGCGGGGTGCGCTCGAGCATGGCTGGCTCTCCTTGGCTACGGCACGGCCGTCTTGGTGCGGGCCGGCGCCTGCGGCCACTTTAGGCCAAACACACGGCCCCGCCAACGCCGATCGCCCCGGAGAAAGCCTCCGGGGGTCCGGGCGTGATTGCCGCGATTTCGCGTGAAGGAGCCTAGGCCGCCTTGCGCTTGGCCTGGATCAGTTTGCGGGCGATCAGCAATTCACCGATCTGCACGGCGTTGAGCGCCGCGCCCTTGCGCACATTATCGGACACGCACCACAGCACCAGGCCGTTGTCCACGGTGGGGTCGGTGCGAACGCGGCTGATGTAGGTCGCATCCTCACCGGCCGATTCGTATGGCGTGACGTAGCCGCCGTCCTCGTGCTTGTCGATTACCGCGCAGCCCGGCGCGTTGCGCAGGATTTCGCGCGCCTCGTCGGCGGAAATCGGATTTTCGAACTCGATGTTGACCGCCTCGGAGTGGCCGATGAACACCGGCACGCGCACACAGGTGGCGGAAAGCTTGATCTTGGGATCGAGAATCTTCTTGGTCTCGACCACCATCTTCCACTCTTCCTTGGTGTAGCCGTCCTCCATGAACACATCGATGTGCGGGATGACATTGAAAGCGATGCGCTTCGGGAACTTTTTGACCTCGGATTCCTGCAGCGAGTAGATCGCCTTGGTCTGCCGGTCGAGCTCATTCATGCCGTCCTTGCCGGCGCCGGACACCGATTGATAGGTCGAAACAACAACGCGGGTGATCTTGGCGTAGTCGTGCAGCGGCTTCAGCGCCACGACGAGCTGCGCGGTCGAGCAATTCGGGTTGGCGATGATATTCTTCTTGCGAAAGCCGTCGATGGCGGCGGCGTTCACCTCCGGCACGATCAGCGGCACGTCCGGGTCCATGCGCCAGGACGACGAATTGTCGATCACCACCGCGCCCTGCGCGGCGATCTTCGGCGACCACTCCTTCGACACCGCGCCGCCGGCCGACATCAGGCAGATATCGACATCGGAGAAATCGGTCTGCTCCAGCGGCCGGCACTTGAGGGTCCGGTCGCCGAACGAGATTTCGGTGCCCAGGCTTTTGCGCGAGGCGACCGCGATCACCTCGTCGGCGGGAAAACGCCGTTCGGCCAGGATGTTGAGCATTTCACGGCCCACATTGCCGGTGGCGCCCACGACTGCGACCTTGAAACCCATGACCTGTCTCCGAAATGCGCTGGCGCCGGCGGCCTCGAAAGCCCCCGGCGGCTTCGCTTCTAGGCGAAAAACCTCTATGATTCAACGTTTCGCCGCCACCGCTATCTATGACTTTTTCGGCTGGATTGCATCGCCCGCCGTGATGGGCGGGCCCGAGTAAAAGCGGCGGAAAAGATGCCACCCCCAAGGGGTCTTCACGGGCGGGGCATTTCGGTGGGGGCTGGGCTTCGCCGTCGCCTGGCCAAATAAGTTATTTCAGGCTGACAACCGGTTTTGCGTGGCGCCCGTAACCGGCCATTTACCGCCGGCATCGAATTGCCCGCGGACGCGACCGAAAGCCACCAATCCCCAAGCCCTTCCATGCCACAAGCTCGTGAATCGCTGGAAAACTCGGGGCAGATCACATGCGGGGCCAGTACGAAACCGTGACGGCAGGGCAGATCCCAGTGCTTTCGGTCGCCGGCGCCGTCATCCGCTATTCCTTCTACGCGGTCGGCGCCATCGTCCTCGGCGCCATCGGACTCAGCCTCATGTCGGTCTGGAAGTTCGTGCCGAAGGCGGTCGATGCACCGCCCGCGTTCCGCATCGCCGCCGGCGAATTCGCCAGCAAATCCGTCAGCGGACATGTGGTGAGAAGCTCACGGCTCGGCCGTGCCGAGGTGCTGCAATACGGCCAGCTTCATAACCGGACCAACGATCTCGCCGTCGCCCTGGTGATGCCTCCCAAGGGCATCGGCATGGGCACGATGTTCCTGCAGGATCTGACCGACATCAATCTGCTGCGCGGCAAGCGCATGGTCGTGTCGCAGATGAACTACGACATCGACACCCGCTTTGGCGAATACCGCGCCACCGAAGCGCGCGTCGATACCGACGGCCGCTGGAAGCAGTGCCTGGCCTATCGCAGCCGCTTCGACACCGCTGCGGTGTATGTCACCGGCTGGTATTGCGACGGCAGCGGCAGCAAGCCCAGCGCCAACGCGCTGGCATGCGTCCTCGACAAACTGGTCGTAGAGGGTGAACTGGCTTCGAAGGAGGCCGACGCGTTCATGCGCGGACGGATGGCCAAATCGGGCCACTGCCAGGCCGAGCCAGTGAGCCAGACCACCGACACCGGCCACCGCGGCGTCTAGCCTCCGTCGCGCTGGTCGCAACCGAGCGCGACCTACCGGCGGTATTGAGTGCCCGCTTGCTCTAGCGCGGCGCGAACGGATTCTGGAATCCGCCCCGCCCGGCGGGCTGACGCGGCGGATAAGTCGCTTCGAGATAATCGAGAACGATCCTTTGATCCTTTGCCGGTAACGGCGGCATGCCATGCCGATCCGTCATCCATTGCAGCGAATCCTCCCATTGCCGGCGCGTCATACCTTGCTGGGCGACCAGCTTGAAGTTGTGGCAAGCCGTGCAAGCGTAGAACGTGTCGTCACGGCCGGGACCGGCTGGATAATCCTCGGGATTCTCGTCACGCGGCGAGAACTGCGGCGGCTGCGCGAAGGCGCCGCCGCCCAGGGTGACGGCCAGCATAAGGCCGGCCGCCGTGAACATGGCCCGCATCAGCCGACCAGCACCGCAACCCGGTGCATCGGGTTTCCGCCATAGCCTTGCGGATTCCAGGCGCCGGCGATGTGCGGCTGCATCTCACCCTTGGAGTTGGTGCCGCGCGTCCAAATCTCGAAATAGCCATCGGACGGCAGCGCAACGCTCGCGGTCCAGCGCTGCCAGTCATACCTGTTCTTCGGCCTGTCGACCTTGGCGCGGGTCCAGGTCGCCCCGAAGTCGGTCGAAACATCGACGCGGCTCACCGTGAGATCCCCCGCCCATGCCGCGCCACGCAACTTCACCTCCTTGGTTCCGGCGGCGAACTTCGCCCCGTTCGCCGGACTGGTGATGATCGAACGCAGCGGCATCGACTCGAGATCGCGGAAGTTGCCGTCGGCCGGCTTATCGCCCGGCACCATCGGCTTGATGGCGACGCGATACGAGGTCGCGCCCATGCCCGGTCCATCGTGATACTTGTCTCGAACCCAGAGCCGGTTGAACCACTTCGCAGACACCGAGCCGGGCCACCCCGGAATGACAAGCCGCACCGGCCCACCATGGATGTGCGACAGCGGCTGGCCGTTCATCGCGAACACGATGAGATTGCTGCCGTCCATTGCCTTCTTGATCGGCACGCCACGCGACAGCGCGTCCTTGCTCGCATCGGCCAGGCTTTTGTCGTTGCCGTAGTGTCCGGTGAACGTCGCCGAGGACTTCACACCCGCCGCCTTCAGCACGTCGGACAGGCGCACGCCGGTCCACTCGGCACAGCCGGCGCCGCCGTTGGTCCACTGGTTGCCGCGGGCGGTCGGCGAGAAGAACGAACGACCGTTGCCTCCGCATTCGAGCACCATGCGCTGCGTCACCGGCTTGAACTTCGCTTTCAATTCACCAAGCGTCAGTTCGAGCTTATTGTTGACCTCGCCGTCGATGGTGAACTTCCACTTGTCGGGTTCTTTCGCCTCGTCGGGGATCTGACCGTTGTTGCGGACGAAGAAGCGTCCGGTCGGGGTGGTCTCGTCGTCGAGCAGATGTTCGGGCGTCTCGGCCACGAGTGGGCGGTCGCCCAGCAGAACGAGCTTCTCGTCCTTGCCCGGGAATTTCAGATATTGCGGTCCCTTCGGGGCCTGTGCGCCCTGTGCCAGCGCCGCGGGGATCAGTCCGCCGGGCATATTGGCGGCGAACGGGATCGCCCCGCCGACCGCTGCGCTGACCGCGGCAAGGCCCGCGCCACCCAGGAAGCCCCGCCGGTCCACGCCTGCCTTGCCGGGCGCCGTCTTGCGGCCAAAAACCACGGCATCCGCCCGTTCGGGATCCTGTGCGTACAGTTCCTCGACCGACCGCTCGATTTTCCCGTCGAACTTGTTGGCCATCGTGACCTCCCTGCCATTTGAGCCGCTGTCTGCTTGCGCGGCTTGCCGTTGAGCCTAGGTGGCCCATTCCAGACATTCAAGATCATGCATGAATTTGCGCTGTTTGTGCCGGAACGGGATTGATTCACCAGTGTTTTATGATGGTGCGGTGCAGTCGCATCCTGTAAGCTGGTAGCATTCCGGGTTGAAACGAGGATCAGATGCGCCTGTTGTCCGTTATTGCTGCTTCCGCGTTTGTGCTGGGAGCCATGTCCGCCGCCGATGCGCAGCAGACCCGGAGTAAGCCCGTCGATCAGGTCCAGGGCAGCGCCGGATCGACCTATATGATGTCACGCGATGAGCAGGGCCGCACCCGCACCAAAGTCCTGGTGCAGAAGCGCTCGTATCTCGATGGCGGCACCGAGGTCATGCCAGGCGGCCTGCAGACCAACCAGACCAATATGGTCGACAGCCTCTATCGCAATCCGTCGCGGGCGTCGGTGTCGAACGACAACATCGTTCCGAGCCGGCCGATCCCCGATCCGTTCTTCCTGCCGGGCAAGAACAACCCCTTCTACAACTAGCCGCGCGCCTCAGGGCGCCTCGCGACGTTCTCAAAATAAAAGTTTGTCATGCCTGGCCTTGTGCCGGGCATCTACGTCTTCCTTTTTCTTCGATCGCAAGCAAGACGTGGATGGCCGGGTCAAGCCGGCCATGACGTCGCTGGGCCGCGGACAAAACCTACGCCGCGAGCTTTTCCATTTCCGCGATAATCGCCGCGCCCATCTCGATGGTGCCAACCAGGGTGCAGCCCTCGGACTTGATGTCGGCGGTGCGCAGGCCCTTGGCCAACGCCGCAGCGATCGCCTTGTCGATCAGGTCCGCTTCCTTGCCCATGTTGAACGAGTAGCGCAGGCCCATTCCGAACGACGCGATCATCGCGATCGGGTTGGCGATACCCTTCCCGGCGATGTCGGGCGCTGAGCCGTGGATCGGTTCGAACATGCTCGGTGTCGTGCGGTCGGGATTGAGGTTTGCGCTGGCGGCCAGACCGATCGAGCCTGTCACCGCGGCCGCTTCGTCGCTGAGGATGTCGCC
>JAPLPD010000118.1 GCA_026400395.1 Alphaproteobacteria bacterium
AAATCAGAGCGTCATCCGGGGAATGCGGGTTTAAACTCGGCGGCGTAGGTTGGCCGCATGTCGAATCAGGACGAACCGCGCCCCGAACGCCGCAGGATCGCTCGTCACAAGAGCTTTCTGCGCGGCATGGTCACGTTCAACAATCGCCGCTACGATTGCCTGATCCGAGATATTTCGCCAAACGGGGCCCGCCTGATTTTTAACGATGCCGTCACCGTGCCGGACGTGCTCGACCTCTACATCCCGCAGAAAGAACAGACCCTCCGTATCAATGTGATCTGGCGGCATGGCCTGGAGATCGGCGTCGCCTTCCCGCAGGCCGCTCAAATGGAGCCCACCGCCGAGGCGGGCGAACTCGTCGACCGCGTGGCCCGGCTCGAAACGGAGATCGCCGGCCTGAAGCGCCTGCTCAAGAAAATGAAAACCGACGCCGGGCCTGAATTCGACGTGGCCTGACCGGATAAAGTCTGGCCGGACCAAAGAAAATCCTTGTTCGCTTTTTGTTCCAAAGGTACTATAGACGCCGGCTCAAACCGGTTCGCAATGACCGTCTTTACTCCTCATCAAGATGCAGCGCTGAAGGCTGTGGCAGCTTGGCTCAAGGCCAAGCCCGGCCAAGGCGCTACGCCGCAGACCTTCCGCCTGTTCGGCTATGCCGGCACCGGCAAGACCACCCTCGCCCGGCATCTGGCCGAGGCGGTCGATGGCAAGGTGCTGTACGCTGCCTTCACCGGCAAGGCGGCGCTGGTGATGCGCAGCAAGGGCTGCGAGCGCGCCTCCACCATCCACAGTCTGATCTACAAGACGCGCGAAAGCGGCGAAGAGGTTCCGAGCTTCGACCTCTGGGACGATGCGCCGGCGTCCAAGGCCGCTCTGATTGTCATCGACGAATGCTCGATGGTCGATGCCGAGCTTGGGCGCGACCTGATGTCGTTCGGCGTGCCGGTGCTGGTGCTCGGCGATCCCGCGCAACTGCCGCCGATCCAGGGCGGCGGCTTCTTCACCGAGGTCGAACCCGATGCGATGCTGACCGAGGTGCATCGGCAGGCCGAGGACAATCCGATCATCCGCCTTTCGATGGACATCCGCGCCGGCCTCGACCTTGAACCTGGACGCTACGGCGAGAGCGAAATTGTCACCCGCGACAACCTCGATCCGCAGCGGGTGATCAACGCCGACCAAGTGCTGGTCGGGCGAAACAACACCCGACGCGCCTATAACATGCGGATGCGCCAGCGGCGCGGATTTGTCGGCGAGATGCCCTCGGCCGGCGACAAGCTCGTGTGCCTGCGCAACAACAAGCGCAAGGGGCTGTTCAACGGCGCGTTATGGTCCGTGAAGGAAACGCCTTCGACGCGCCGCGACATCATCAACATGCGGCTGCAGCCGGACGATGGCTTCGCCGGCAAGGGCATCAAGGTTTCGGTTCGTCCGGAGTGCTTCACCGGCGGCATCGAAGGTCTCGAATGGCCGATGCGAAAACGCTTCGACGAGTTCGACTACGGCTATGTCCTCACCGTGCACAAATCGCAGGGCTCGCAATGGGACGATGTGGTGCTGTTCGATGAATCCGCAGTGTTCGCGGAAACGCGGCAGCGCTGGCTCTACACCGGCGTCACCCGCGCCGCCCAGCGTTTGACGATCGTGATGTGAAGCGCGGCGTTATTGCGGCGGCTGCAGCTGCGATGGCGGAGCTTCCGCTTCAACGGTCCGCCGGCGCGATTTCGTGTCGGGGGTGACAAGCTTTTTCAGGAAGGTCACAACCGCGGCCGGATCGCCGATCGATGCGAGCGCTGACTTGTTTTCGGCACGCGCTGGGCCGTGTTCGGATTTACGCTCGGCCACATGCTCGGTTGCGCGCTTGGCGCGGCGTGACGGTTGAACATCAGGCTTCGGCGATGCCTCGGGCTCGCGCCGTGCCGGCGGCAAGGGAACGGAGGCCAGATCGAACGCGGGAGCGGGCGCAAGTTTGTCGGTCTTGGTCGTTGTCGGAAGCGCCGGCGCCGATACAGCGGCGGGAAGGATCGGCGATGCTACCGCGGCCTTCGGTGCCGAGGCCGGAGCCGCTAGCGCCGCTGACGCTTCGACCGGTCGCGGCGGCAACGGCGGCGTGATGCGCGATGGCTCAAATTTTCCAACAGGCGGCGATGAGACCGACGCCGAGTTCGGCGCTCCGATTGTTTCGGTGCGGACCACTTTCGGTTTGATCACACCCGCCACCGGCGCAGCCGCATCAAGCCTGGACTTTGCCGCAGGGGCCTCCCGCCTGGATCCCGCCTCCGCCTTCGTATCGCCTTGCGCCACTTCAACCGGCGAGACCGCGCACGCTTTTTTCGCCGCACCGTAATAGCCGCGCATGTAGAGCGACACCGCGCGATCGGCATCACATCCCGCCGCGCGGTAGGCGCCAGCCAGGTACTTCACCGCGTAGGTGAGGTTGGTGTCGGGATCGAGCAGGCCGGTTGCGTCGCCCGAATAACCGATCGACCGGGCGGTGGCGAGGCGGATCTGCATCAGTCCATAGTTGCCGGCGTTTACAGCGGCGGCATTACCGCCGCTCTCGGCACGAACAACGCGGCGCACGAGGTGCTCGGGCAACCCGTTGGCGGCGGCATGCTTGGCGATCAACGCATCGTGCGGTCCGGCGATGGCGGACACAAACAGCGCCTGGGCGCCACCGATCAGCGCGACTGCGAACAATATGAAAGGCCCCCGCCACATCCTATCCTGATAGCCGCGTCGTATGGCCGATTCAAGGAAGCCCCAGGATGCCGCGCTTTCGCGGCCCGGCTTCACCATTCGTTAGCCAGCGAACCGCAAAACCCCAGCATTTCAGCGGTTGCACGCGGCTGGACGGCTTCCGAGGGCAATGACAAGTATGTTCTGGGACTTTCAATATCCAGCCGGGGGATGAAATGGCCGACGTGTCGGGCGCGAAGGAAAATGTCAAACGGGTGTTCTACGTGCGCTTTCTCAACCACCAGATCTACCTCGATCTGATCGCCACGCGCCCCGAAATCCGCCTCGACAAGCTCGAAAACGATTCGCCCGACGCGGCCGCGGCCCCGATCATTTCGGCGGCGCATGCCTACCAGGTCAGCTCGGCGCGCGACGAGTTGCCGGCCAAATACCATGTCAACAAGGACTTCATCGCGCGGGCGCCAAGCCTGCTGATCGTCTCGACTGGTGGGGCCGGCTACGACACGGTGAACGTGAAGGATTGCACCGACGCGGGCGTGCTGGTGGTCAATCAGACCGGCGGCAACGCCGACGCGGTCGCTGCGCATGTACTCGGCGTGATGCTGATGCTTTCGAAGCAGGTGGTCCAGGTCAATCAGGCGCTCCGCAAGGGAACGATGAAAGACCGCAATCTCTACATGGGCAACGACATCAACAACCGCACCATCGGCATCGTCGGTCTCGGCAACGTCGGCCGCCGCCTCGCCAAGTTGTGCGCGACGGTGTTCAACATGACCGTGCTAGCGTTCGATCCGTTTCTTGATGACAAGACGATCGCCGAACGCAACGCCACCAAGGTTTCGCTCGACGAACTGCTGTGCCGCTCCGACTTCGTCTCGATCAATTGCCTACTCGACGACACCACTCGCAACATGATCAGCACACGCGAGTTCGGCCTGATGCAGAAGCACGCCTATTACATTACCGCGGCGCGGGGCTTCATTACGGACGAGAAGGCGCTGGAAGACGCGCTGCGCAACAAACAGATCGCGGGCGCAGGCCTCGACGTCTGGTCGAAAGAGCCGCCGCCGATGGACCACCCGCTGCTGCAATTCGACAACGTCATCGCCAGTCCGCACACCGCCGGTGTGACCAAGGAGGCGCGCGCCAATATGGGTAAGTTCGCCGC
The DNA here is from genome assembly GCA_026400395.1 of Alphaproteobacteria bacterium. Lineage (GTDB taxonomy): Bacteria > Pseudomonadota > Alphaproteobacteria > Rhizobiales > Xanthobacteraceae > Z2-YC6860. The sequence continues at coordinate 3,869 of JAPLPD010000118.1, forward strand.
CGAACAGCTGATCCTGACGCTCGACGGCAAGCAGCCGCCGCGCATGGTCAATCCGGAGGTGTGGCCGGCCTACGCAAAGCGCTTCGAGCGCACCTTCGGAATTCGTCCGGCGGGTGAGACATAGGCCCTCGCGGACCGCGAGGCAGCCACGCTGGAACCGGCACTGTTTTCCGCCCCGGCTTACGCTAAGGTCGCAATCCCACCGGCCGGAACCGGCATCAATCGCAACGGAGACTTCGTCATGGCTAAGAAGGGTTACCTCATCTCGGCGTATCGCTCGATCAATGACACCGACAAGCTCGCGGCTTACGCCAAGCTTGCCGGTCCGGCGTTCGGCAAATACGGCGCAAAGTATATCGCGCGCGACACGGCAGCGGCGGCATACGAGGCTGGCGTCAAGCAACGTATCGTGATCGTGGAATTCGAAAGCGTGGCGAAGGCAATCGAGGCCCACGACAGCCCCGAGTACCAAGCCGCCCTGAAGGCGTTCGATGGTTGCGCCGAGCGCGACCTGCGCATCGTCGAGGGTCTGGAGTAAAGCCCGCATACAATCCCGCGCCGCGACGGATTCGAATTCCGATAACGTCGAGTTCGAATTCGTCCGGCGGTGCGGTTCTAAAGGCAACGGGAGAGCGCGAATGCCGAAGGGCTATTGGGTCACCATCTACCGCAAGATTTCCGATCCCGCGAAGCTCGCGCGCTATGCCGAACTGGCGCCGGGGGCGACGGCGCCGTTCGGCGGCACGTATCTGGCGCGGGGGACGGCGGCGGCGGCGTATGAGGCCGGCCTGAAAGACCGCATCGTCATCACCGAATTTCCGAGCGTGGAGAGGGCGGAGGCCGCCTACAACAGCCCGGGGTACCAGGAGGCGCTGAGGGCGCTCGGCGACGGGGCGGTGCGCGATGTGCGGATCGTTGCCGGACTGGACTAGCCCTCCTCCCTGGGGATCGGGCGCGGCTTGCCCGACCCGTCGATCGCGACAAATGTGAAGGTGGCGTCGGTCACCTTCTCCTGCAAGTGCGTCTCGAAGCGGCGCGCCCACGCCTCGATGTGAATCTTCATCGAGGTGCGGCCGATGCTCTCCACCTCGGTGAAAACCTCCAGCACATCGCCGACCCGCACCGGGCGGATGAAGGTCATCGCATCCACCGAGATCGTGACCACGCGGCCGCGGGCGCGCTCGACGCCGGCGATGCCGCCGGCCTGATCCATCCGCGACAGCACCCAGCCGCCGAAGATGTCGCCGTTGGCGTTGGTGTCGGCCGGCATCGCGCTGATCCGCACGGTGAGCGCGCCGCGGGGCTTGTCGTTCATCGGTCCCTCTCCCATTGCACGGCCATTCTAGGAGTTCACGCACACGTGTGAAATCGTGTGTTTGCAACGGACCGGGGGGACCATAACTTGCGCCCCATAACCAGGGAGCGAGACATGCGCTTTGCAGGATTGGCCGGAACCGCCGTAGCCGTACTCGCCGTCGTCGCGGTGCTGCCGCTGATGCGCGCGCACTCCGAGGCCGCGGTCAAGATCGAAGCGCCCGCCGTCGACGCGGCGCCCGCCGAGGGATTGCAGACCGCGGTTCTCGCCGGCGGCTGCTTCTGGGGCATCCAGGCGGTGTACCAGCACACCAAGGGCGTCACCAAAGCCGTCTCCGGCTATGCCGGTGGCGCGATGAAGGACGCCAAGTACGATCTCGTCAGCTCCGCCCGCACCGGCCACGCCGAGGCGGTGCAGATCACCTACGACCCGCGCGTCGTCAGCTACGGCCAGCTCCTGCAGATCTTCTTCTCGGTCGCGCACAACCCGACCGAACTTAATCGCCAGGGCCCGGACAGCGGCCCGCAATACCGCACCGAGATTTTCCCGCAGAACGAAGAGCAGGCGAAGGTGGCCAAGGCCTACATCGCGCAGCTCGATGCGGCGAAGTCCTTCCCGGCGCCGATCGTCACCAAAACCGGCACCATGCAGACGCCGTTCTTCCCGGCCGAGGCCTACCACCAGGACTACGCGACCCTGCATCCGAACAACCCCTACATCGCCATCAACGACGCGCCCAAGGTGGAGAACCTCAAGCGCATGTTCCCGGCGGCGTTCCGCGACAAGCCGGTGCTGGTGGCCGCGAAATAGCGGCCCAGACAACGCGCCCAGCGGGGCCATTGAACCGCCGGTTTTAAGCGCCATATCAGGGTTTGAGGCCGGCCGCGGCATGTCCGCGGCCGGCCGATTTTCGCAGCGTCCACATTTGTATTTCGGCCCGAATTGGGGCACACCCTGCCGCAATGGGGCGGGCTTCACAAAGCTCAGCAGAAGGAACAACAACATGGCTCGCAAACCAGGCACCCGCACCGTGGGCGAATTCGTGCTGTTCGACGTCTATTACGAGGATGGCACCCAGCGCTCCAACCGCCGCGTTCCGGCCGCCGCTCTCGGCGGCCTCGACGGCGACGAACCGGCGAAGGAGATCATCGCCGAGCAGGACGCCGAGATCGCGGAAAAGTCCGGCCAGCCGCGCGGCCCGATCAAGAGCATCCGCCGCGCCGGCGAGCCCGAGCCGCGCGAGATGAAGAAGCAGGAACGCGCCTCGCAACACTAGAGCGTTTTCCATTTGATTTGGGTCATCACCGGTATCCGGCATGTCGAAAGTAGTTTGCGCACTGCTCGGGCGCAAACGTCTTGAGGAGTTTGCCGATGAGCTTCATCAGAGCGGTGACGGTGCGAGCCGCGCCCTT
>JAPLPD010000179.1 GCA_026400395.1 Alphaproteobacteria bacterium
TCAACAACAAGATCCGCGTCATCCAGCGGCGCGCCTACGGTCTACGCGACCAGGAATATCTGCGGCTCAAGGTGCTCACATGCATGCTCCCAGCGCTCTGAAGTTGCTGAAAACACCCACTCGTTTTCCTGAAGACCCGATATTCTATTCTCCGCGCGCTTACGAGGATCCCGACATGGCTGAGATGCATAAAGTTGCGCTTTCTCCCGACATGGTTGCGCGCGTGAAGAAACGACGAGGCGGCAAGTTGCACGCATTCGATCGGCTGGATCCGGGGAAGACCGCCTTGATCGTCATCGATATGCAGAACGTCTGGGTCAAGGAGGGCATGCCCGCCTATACGCCGTATTGCGAGGCCATCGTGCCCAACATCAACCGGTTGGCGGCAGCCATGCGCAATGCCGGGGGCTCGGTATGGTGGGTGCGGGCCATCTATGGCGACGATGCCCCGCGGACGTGGTCGGCGTACATGGAGTTCCTTTCGCCGGAATTTCTCGGCGATATGCTGGGGGCGCTGACGGAAGGCAACGAGGGCGCCGAGCTTTGGCATGAGCTCGACATTCAGCCGGGCGATGAGCATGTCATCAAGCGACGTTTCAGCGCTCTGATTCACGGCTCGAGCGATCTTGGCGACCGGCTTCAATCGGCCGGCGTCGATACCCTGATCATCACCGGCACGGCCACCAACGTCTGCTGCGAGTCGACGGCGCGCGACGCGTTCATGCTCAATTACCGCACTCTGGTCATTTCCGATGCGAACGCCACGGTGTCCGACGAGGCACACAACGCGTCTTTGAATGCCCTGTTCATACGGTTTGCCGACGTTTTTTCCACCGACGAGGTCGTCGACTTATTGGCCGCAACTCCCGTGGAGCGTGTCAGAAGCGCGGGCTGACCGGCCCGCGCGCGGATGAAACTCTCGGGTGTTTATTGATGCGCTGGCTGCTGCGGCTGCTCCACACGAGCAGGCTCCGCGGTCATCGAGCCAAGCCCGCCATGGCACATTTCATGCTTTTGGAAAGGGTCGGGCTGCAAGCGGCGCGTTAGGCTGCAAGCCACAATCGCCGGGGTTGAACTTGTGAGCGAGGAACGCATGGCCACGTCTTGGACCAAGTCGCTATTGCTCTGCGTTATCCTCGCGCCGGTTGCGGCCCATCCCGCGAAGGCGCAGTCCTATCCATCCAATCCGGTGAAGGTTATCTCCGACTCCGCGCCGGGTAGCGCGCCCGACGTCATCCTGCGCATCGTCTCGGATCGCCTGAATCAGGTGTGGGGCAAGCAGGTTGTGGTGATGAACCAGCCGGGCGGGGGCGGCTCGGTGGCCGCGCGCGCCGCCGCCGGCGCGCCGCCGGATGGCTACACGCTTTTCATGGCGGTTTCTTCCGCGTTCGTAACGATGAAAGGCGCGGCACCAAACATTCCCATCGAAGTGCCCCACGATTTCGTCCCGATCAGTCTAATCGGCGAACAGCCGATGTTCATCACCATCGCGCCACAAACCGGCATCAAGACACTGCCGGCCCTGATCGAAGCGGCAAAGCAGAAGCCCGGCGAGATTACCTACGCGGTGTCGGGGCGCGGCCGGCAAAGTCATCTGACCGGCGAGATGCTGCAACGGCGGGCCGGCATCAAGTTGCTGATGGTGCCCTATTCCGGAGGCCCGGCGCAGGCGATGGGCGATCTGATCGGCGGACGGGTGCAGATGCTGATCGAAGGCGGCACCGCGCTGATCGGCGCCATGCAGTCCGGCAAGCTTCAGGCGTTGGCCGTGGGCTCCGAAACCCGGCTTGCGGAATTTCACGATCTGCCGGCCGCGGCGGAGACCATTCCGAATTTCCGGTCCGCCGGCTGGTTGGCGTTGGTCGCGCCGTTGGGGACGCCCAACGAAATCGTCCGGAAGGTGAGCGACGACCTGAAGACGATTCTCAACGATCCGGAGGTGCGGGGTAAGCTCGCCGCGGTAGGCAGCTACGCGCGCCCGATGTCGCCGCAGGACACGATCAATTTTATTCAGACCGAGCAGCGCACCTGGGGGCCGCTGCTGGAGGAACTGGCTCGCGGCCAGTAGTGCGCGATCTGCCGCCCGTGAACAGCGGCGCGACATCAGGGCCGCCGCCTTTAGTACAGGTTCTCCCGCAACGTCGGCCCCGCATAGGTCTTCTTCGACAGACCACGGCGCTGTAATTCCGGAACGACGAGTTCGACGAACTCGCGGATATTGTCCATGGCGGAATAGCCGCGCCCCAGGATGAAGCCGCCATTGGCGCCGGATGCTTCGTGCATCTCCTCCAGCTTGTCGGCGATCGACTTTGGCGTGCCGGTCGCGACCAGTATCCGATCGACCAGAAAGCGGCGGCCGAACTCCTCCACGGTTTGCGCCGGATCCGCCGTCTTGAGCAGCTCGTCGAAACTTCCGTAATTTCCTTTCTGAGCGTGCACCTCGTCGACGAAGTCAGCCAGCCGCATACCGGGGCGCGCCTTGGAGAAATCGACGTTGTATTGGGCCGACATTTCCACAAGACCGGCCTCCGGTCTGATGGCCGCAAGATAGCGCCGCTCCTTTTCCTTCGCGTCGGCTTCGGATTCGGCAACCTGGATGCGGATCGACCAGAGAATACCAACATCGCGCGGCTTGCGGCCGGCCGAAACGAGCTTGGCATCCAGCGCCTCGCGGTGCTGTTTCATGCTCGCAACCGTCCGGCGCGTACTGAATTGCATGTCGGCATAGGCCGCGGCCAAATCCATGCCGGGCCCCGAGAGGCCGGCCTGGATGATGACCGGCCGCTGTTGTGGCGACGGCAACGCCGGAAGCGGACCGCGCACGTTGAAATACCGGCCGCGGAAGTCGATCCGGTGCACCTTCGACGGGTCCGCGAAAATGCCATTCTCGCGGTCCGCGATCAGTGCTTCTTTCTCGACGCTGTCCCACAGCTTGCAGGCAACCTTGAGAAACTCCTGCGCGCGCTGGTAGCGCTCGTCGTGGTCCATCATGTCATCGAAGCCATAATTGGCAGCTTCGTTCTTGTAGGCCGAGGTCACAGCATTCCATGCGATCCGCCCGCGCGTGACGTGATCGAGAGCGTTGAAGAACCGCGCGATGTAAAACGGATGGTGGTAGGTCGTAGACATGGTGATGGCAAAGCCCACGCCCGGGGCGGCCCTGGCCATCAGCGGAATCATCGGCGCCATGTCGTGACGGGGCCATTTGGCGCCATAGCGGACCGGCGCGTCGTGGTTGCCACCGTAGTCCTCGGGCGTACCGCCGGTGTCGCCGAAGAAAAGCATATCCATCACGCCGCGCTGCGCGATCCGGGCAATGTCTTCGTAGAACTCCGAGGTGCTGTAGTAGTCGTATCCGGCCCATGACCCTGGCATTCGCCAGAGATAATCCGTGTGCAGGAACGACAGATCGGCCGCGAGGTGGATCGTCTTGGATTCGGACATTCGTGAATCGACTCAACAGAGTGCCGGCGTCCGGATGCTATTTGAACCACCGGCTCTAAGCCAGTGCCGACCCGTGACATGCGAGTTGCAAGACGATCACTGGTCAGACTGAGAATTTGAATCGATAGTCGTGCGCCGCATTGTGGCTTTCCGAATCCGCGATGTAGGATCGAACTGAACAACTCCCCGGAGGTTTCATCAGTGTCCAAGCTTCGGATCAGCTTTGCCAGTTGCTCTTACGATCGCCTCAACCCGATCATCGGCGGCCGGGTGCCTATCGAGAGATGCGAGGTTAATTTTTTCCCGCTGCGGCCCGAAGAGCTTTTTCCTCGCGTCTATAGCACCCAGGATTTCGACGTGACCGAGCTGTCCGCCAGTTCGCACATCCTGACCAGCCTGCGCGGGGATGCGGATTATCTGGGTATTCCGGCTTTCGTGTCGCGGGTGTTCCGCCATGGCGACATTTACATCCGCACCGATCGCGGCATTCGAACCCCGGAGGATTTGCGCGGCAAGATCGTCGGCGTTCCAGAGTACCAGATGACCGCCGCGCTCTGGATTCGCGGCATCTTGTCCGACGAGTACGGCGTCAAGACATCGGAAATCCGCTGGCGCAATGGCGGCCTTCAAAAGCCGGGCCGAGGGGAGCGAACGCCCATTTCGCTGCCGCCAAGCATCGAATTGAAATCCATACCCGCCGACAAGGCACTGTCCGGGATGCTCGCCGACGGCGAGATCGATGCGCTGATCACGGCGGTGCGGCCGAATTGCTTCTCCGAGGATGTGCCGAACGTCGGGCGATTGTTTCCCGACTTTCGCCCCGTCGAGGAGGCGTACTATCGCAAAACCGGCCTGTTCCCGATCATGCATATTATGGGGGTTCGCCGCTCGCTCGCCACGGCGCATCCATGGCTCCCGGGCAGCATCCTCAAGGCATGTCTCCAGGCGCGCAAGATCGCACTGGAAGAAATGAAATCGACAGGGATGTTCTACGCCATGCTGCCGTGGCTGTCGGACGATCTCTCCCGAGCCCAGGCCGTCATGGGCGCGGACATGTGGCCCTACGGCGTGAACTCCAATCGCAAAGAACTTGAGGCGATGCTGCGCTGGTCGTTTGAGCAAGGATTGGCGCCGCGGCAAGGAACCATCGACGAAATCTTCGCGCCGGGTCTCAGCGAAGCCAGATGGGACACCGATCATTCCCCCTGAGAAGGCCGCGACGGCATCGCCTGGACTGACGCGACCGTGCGCGCGACCCTGTGGCAGTGCCTTGCCCCAATCGAAACGAAGCGCGCTCTGGCACTGCGATGGGATGCAGCTTTTTGCGCTTATTCAGGGGCTTCAATCGAACGGCGTTCCAGGGCCGCTTCGGCCGGCGCATTCTCTACAAATTCGCCCCGGTTCTTAACGCCCGTTAACTTAAAACATTGGAACGACGCGGGGCGTTGCGCTGTTACGCTTACACAGCTTTGGAGGACGCCATGCTTCTCGAACTACTGTCTCTCGCTCCGTATCTGGCAATCGGCGCGACGGCATCCTTGGCAACGACAATCGCCGCGGTGTGGTTGCGCTCCGGGCCTGCGCCGCGCGCGTCAGGCTTTAACTTTTCCAGGCAGCGGCGCCGGGTGTCGTATCGCGGCCCCGTTTGCGCTCCCCGCCGCATCCAGTTTCAAGACGCCGCTTGAACGTCGCTGTTCTGGCTGGAACACCGATCGACGTGCAACCTCTGACCTCGGCCGTGGAGCTTCATCCGTCGATCGCGTTACTTGCTCGGCTACTTCTCCGGAAATCGCACGCTCGCGAGATCGGTGCCGACTATCACCTTGCCAGCGAACCCACTCGGCTCGACTGCTCCGCGATAGTCCTCCTCCTTGAGGGGGCCGCCTGGAATCTTGTACGGCCCATGACGGAGCGCGCCCAGCGACGGTGCAAGATGCGTCAGCATGAGAACTTTCGCGCCGGTACGCTTGGCCATCGCGCCCAAGTCGGTCGCAGACGATTGACGGAAGTAGACCGGCGGCGGCATTCCGCTGTCTTTGTCGGGCGCCATCGCAGGATGCATGGTCGAATTGACGATGATGTCAGCGCCCATCGCCATTTTCTCCACCTGTGCCGATGTCGATGTCGAGCGCGGAGGCGCGAGGGTGTCGTTGCCCGCATCGCCACCGATGACGACGCTCCCTGCCGGAGTGTCCACCCGATAGGAGGCATGGCCCGGGATATGGGTTGAGCGCACGGCGCTCACCTTGACGTCGCCCAAGGACCAAACGATCTGGGCGTCTTCTTTCGGTTCGAAGGTCTTGATCTGAAGAACTTCGGTTGGCCCGCCTGGAAGCCTCTTCTTGTCCTCGGTGATGCGCTGGGCGATTTCGCCCGATTGGATCAGTGCATCACCGATGTGCGCCACGAATTTTGCGCAACTCATGGTGTGGCCGAGCACCGATAGAGAATCGGCGCTGCACACCACGTCAAGCTTCGGACCCTCGGAATTGAAATTTCAGCACAACTGCGCGATCTCCGGGAAACCTTCGGTATGGTCCGAATGCATATGGGTGAAAAACACTGCATTGATCTGCCCCGGCAAGACGCCGACCTGTGACAATCTCAACAGCGAGCCTCGGCCGGTGCGGATTCCGACGAAGTCGCCCGGGTATAACGGGATAATGGCGCCCGGGATTCCTGAATGATGCCGCCCACCGTAACGGAATGATGCCGCCCGGGTTGCGAGCCTCGCTGGCCGATGGCTTTGTGTCATCGGCGAGGA
>JAPLPD010000214.1 GCA_026400395.1 Alphaproteobacteria bacterium
ACGCACGACGCCCGCCCGTTCGCGCTCCGACGCGCTCATCGTCAGTAATCCCCTGTCCATCAATGCCCCGTCGAATCAAACTCGAAAAGGGGACATTCTCACTTTGCACAAAGGGGACATTCTCATTGTGCGCTAACAGCCCGTTGTTGACAGGGGGGCTGAATCCACAGAACATAATCTCTCTAAATATCAGATTAGCTTGGTGCGACCACCTCTTTGCGTTCGTTGGTGCGCTGTTGCTGAGGCTCAAGACCTCGGCCCCGAGTTCGGGTTTGGTAGGTTGGTGAGCTTTGGTTCATGTGGGGGAGTTCATGTCGAGTTTGAAACGGGTGTTTTCGGCCGTTGCGTTGTTGGCCATGGTCGGCTTGTTCGGTGGCATGTCGGCGTCCGCTGCGCCCGTCAACCTAGGCGAAGCGAAGTGCGACAACTGCCACAAGTCCGAGGACGCGGTCTGGAAGAAGACCAAGCACGCGACTTCCTTTAAAGAAATCCACCGCAAGCCCGCAGTGAAGGACATCATCGCCGCTGCCGGTGGTGATGCGAACATGCGCCGCAACGCGGTCTGCACCACTTGTCACTACACGATGGTTTCGGCGACGCCGGGCGCGGCTCCGACCGCTGGCTCCGGCACATCCTGCGAAGGCTGCCACGGTCCTTCGTCGGACTGGTTGGCGATCCACAACAACGACAAAATGCCGAAGGCGGAACGCGTCGAGAAGACGGTCGCAGCCGGTATGATCCGGCCGGAGATGCTCTACGACATCGCCCAGAACTGCCTGGGTTGCCACGAACTGGCGCGGCCGGGCATTGCGCCTGAGACCTTCGCGAAGATGATCGACGCGGGCCATCCCGCGGGCACCGATTTCGAACTGGTGAGCTGGCTGGAAGGCTCCGTTCGCCACCGCTTCTATCCGCCGGACGTGACCCAGAACAAAGAAATGACCGACGCTGAGAAGTCGCGGATGTTCATTATCGGTCACACTGGCGCTCTCGTGCGCGCCACCGAGGCCACCGGGAAGGTGAAGAACGCAAAATACGAAGAGACGCTTAAGAAGGTCGACGCCGGGGCGCGGGCTGCGCTCGATGCGATCAAGGGACAGGTGCCTGAGGCGGCGGCTGTACTGGCTCAGCCGACCGACGACAACGCCCGCAAACTGGTCGCGGCGATCGCCAACAAGGATCTGACGCCACAGGTCGGCAAGCTTTTGCCCCCCAAGACCGCCTTCAAGTAGGCGGCGGGGGCCTGAGGGGAACTTAAATGAACGTGGCTTCGCCGACGATGAACCGGCCCCACCGTTGGGACGTGCCTTTCGATTCGGGCATGACCGACGCCGACATCGAGTCGCTGAAGGCCACGCCGGAAATCGCCAACGTTAAGAGCGAGTTGTTCCCGGCGCACATCCCTCTGCACGGCATCCTGAAAAACGACGCACGGATCGTTTCGTACCAGCCTGGCGATATCGTGTGTCGCGAGGGCGATTACGGAAATTCGGCTTTTTTGATTCTAACAGGCACTGTTCGCGTGGTGCTGTCGCATCTGCCCCGCGAACTGTTGGGACGTCAGGCTACGCAGAAGAAAGGGCTCTTCCAGTCGATCTCCCAGTTGTGGACCAACACCAAGGTTCGTGAAGTTCGCGACACCGAGCGCTATCGCAACGTGCGGACTCAGTCGCGCGGCAAATCGGGCGAGACGCACATCTATCTGCAGGACGCGCCAGCCGTCCTCGACCAGCATCGCACAGTCACTCTGCCGGCCGGTCAGTTGTTTGGCGAATTGGCGGCACTCGGTCGCGTCCCGAGGTCGGCTACCATTATCGCCGCGACCGAGACGCGCCTGCTTGAGATTCGCTGGCAAGGGTTGCGCGAGTTACGTCGCTACGATCCCGGCTGGAAGCGCCACATCGATGAAAACTACCGGCGTAACGCACTGCACGCGGTGCTGCAGGCCAATCCGCTGTTCGCCGGTCTCACGGAAGCCGATCTGAAGGCCGTGGCCGACCAGGTAAAGCTGCGGACCTATGGGAGTTTCGACTGGCACGTTTCGTACAAGGAGATGCGCGAGAAAGGGAATTCCGACGACGAGCCGATGATTGCGGCCGAGGGCTTGGCGCCTGACGGCATCTATCTGGTTCGCGCCGGCTTCGCCCGCGTGTCGGTCAAATACGGAAGCGCGCAACGGACGCTTGCCTATCTCGGCGCTGGCGACGAATTCGGTCTCGAGGAGGCCTACCAGGCCTGGATCACCCGCAAGCCAGTGCCGCGGCGCAATTCGCTGACGGGCCTCGGCTACGTCGATGTGCTGCGCGTGCCGTCGAGCGTGCTTGAGAAATACGTTTTCCCGCATCTGCGGGCGCCGGCCCCGCCGCCGGCTCCTGTCGACCGGCCGGTTCATGACGATGCGTTCGCGGAATGGCTGGTCGATGAGCGTTTGATCAACGGCACGCAGACGATGCTCATCGATCTCGATCGATGCGTGCGCTGCGATGATTGCGTCAAAGCATGTGCTTCTACGCATGGTGGCAACCCGCGGTTCATTCGCCACGGCCGGGCTTTCGACCACTGGATGGTCGCCAACGCCTGCATGCACTGCCGCGATCCGGTTTGCATGATTGGTTGCCCGACCGGGGCCATCCACCGGCATGAATCAGCCGGGGTGGTGGTGATCAACGACGATACCTGCATCGGTTGCGGCACCTGCGCCAATTCATGTCCCTACGACAACATTCGGCTGGTCGAAATTGCTAACCCGTCGGGCACGCCGATCGTTGACGATGAGGGGCGCGCGATCGTTAAGGCGACGAAGTGCGATCTCTGCGTCGAGCAACTCGGCGGCCCGGCATGTGCGAGGGCCTGCCCGCATGACGCGTTGCGGCGGGTGAACGTCAGCACCCTGATCGAGCACGAAGCCACGACCACGGGGCGAGGTGCTAATGAGAGCCCTTAACCGCAGCAGTTGGCCCGTTTGGGGTGGAGCGCTGATTGCCTTTGTCGGGCTGATGGTCTGGCACCGCATGCCCCAGTTGTCGGCATCTACGAGATTTACGTCGGGCTATTGTCTGATCGGTTTGATCGTATTCCTGGCGATCTATAACCCGCGCAAACGCCTTTCGATGCTTCCCATCGGCAAGGCTTCGGTCTGGCTGACCATTCATCTGGTCGGCGGTCTGTTTTCGCTGGCGCTGTTCTGGGTGCATATCGGCTCGATCTGGCCGATAGGGTCGATCGACCGGGCTTTGGCGGCATTATTCTATCTTGTCTGTGCATCGGGTGTCGTCGGCTACGCGTTCCAGCTTTGGCTGCCGGGACGGCTGGCGCAGTCGCGCCCCGAGTACATTTACGAGCGAATCCCCGCCGAAGTCGCGACGATCCGTGCACAGGTCGAAAAGGAAGTGCTGGCGGCCGCGGCGGAGTCTGGTAGTGATACGCTGGGCCGAGACTATCTGGACACGATGGCTTGGTATTTCGCCCGGCCGCGCTTCTTCTGGAACCACATTATCGGCGGCCGGCGTGCCGAGCTCTGGATGGAGCGTCACGTTGCCACCATCGCTCGCTACCTGAACGAGACGGAGCGCACCCATCTTGTGCGCATCGGTCAGTTGGGGGTGGAAAAGCGGCGGGTCGATCTTCAATACGCGATGCAGTCGTTGTTGAAGCGCTGGATCATGTTTCACGTTCCTCTCGCGGCCGCGATGCTCGCGCTGGCCTTTTGGCATCTCATTATCGTTCATGTCTTTGCCCGATGAATAAGGAAACGGACCGCTTCCGTCATGACCGCAGTGCGTATGAAAGGCCAACGCTTGGCTGGCGCTGCGGGCGATCCGCGGGGTGGCAACTGCCGTGCAAGCATGGTCCCACCGCGGGCGGAAGTTGTGGCGGGGAGAATGCGTGCGCGCCGGGTAAGTCCGGTGATGCCTGGAAGTGCCGCCGCTCGGCGGCGGAAGGCGGGGCGTGCACGAATGGTCCCGGTGCGGACGGCAGTTGCGGGTTGCGGCGGCCCCCTTGCGTTCCGCGGCGTACCCTCGCTGCATGGCGTGGGCGGCTTTCTATTCTCGCCTTTGCGGCCTCCATCGCCCTCATCGCGGTGCTGGCGCTCAGGTCTGACATGTTGAGCGGACGCCTCAGTTCGCTCGATCCAGGACCGCTATCGTCGGTCCACGCGACTTTTATTGGCGAGTCCGATTGCGCCACCTGTCACACGGCGTTTGGCACCGGAGCGGCCGGCTGGTTGCGTGCTTTTTGGAGTTCGACAAGCTTGATGCCTCCGGTACAGACGGCCAGCGCGGCGGCCCCCGATGCGCCGCCTGCCGGCCCACAGCCGACCCATCGCCTTTCGGCAGCGTGCACCGGATGTCACAGCTTCGGAGGTCACGATCAGCAGGCGCATAATCGAACGTTCGAAAGCCGGCCCGATCTCGCCAACACCGATTGTCTGATGTGCCACACCGAGCACAAGGGCGTTAACGGGCGTAACACCACGCTCACGCAGCCGCAGTGCCAATCGTGCCACACGCGCAGCATCAACAATTTCGCCAGCGGCCACGCCCCGTTCAGCCCGAACTTCCCCTATGACCACCCCCAGTCCATCCGGTTCGATCACGTTAGCCACTTCGGCAAGCACTTCGCTGAGCCGACGGTGGCCGACAAAGTCCCGCCGGGCCGCTGCGTCGGATGCCATGTCGTCGGACAGGGCGGGCGCGCCCTCAAACCCGCTAATTTCGAGACCGTGTGCGCCGGCTGTCATGAAGAGGGGATCGCCAAGCGAGACTTGGTGTTCTTCCGTTGGCCGGAAATCGCAACCAACACCATTGAGCCTGCTGACGTAGCCAAGGCGTGCAGTGCGCCCGCTGACGCGAAAGCTGCTACTCCCGGCGTTGCCGCTCCCGCATTCTCAGCCGTGTCGTCCGATCCGCCGACTGCGCTGGGCGGATTCATCCTTGGTGTTCCGTCCGACAGCGTTGCCGACTACGAAAAGCCGATCCAGGATCTCGCACGCGCCATGATCACCGATGGCGCCGAACCTTTGCTCGCGGCCGCGCGAGACCGTGTGAGCAGCGCCCAAACCGATCGATTGTTCGCCGGTCTGGATACCGAAATGACCCGTCAGGCGACCTGCGCCTGGGCGGCCAACCAGGAATACGCGCCGCCGACCAAGGCCACGTTGCCGGGGTGGCGGGCCGAGGCGCTCGATCTGCGTTACACGCGCCCGGGGCACGCCGATCCGGTCGTCAAGGCCTGGATCGATTTCGTGGCCGGCGTTCCGACCCCGGAAGGCTCCGATGCACAGGTGCGGTTGCAACGGGCGCGGAAGGAATTGCTGTCGCCGGATGGGCCGGGGCAGTGCGCGAAGTGCCACACGGTCTCCGGACAACCGGACGGGACGCTGGCCGTCAGTTGGAAGGTGCAATTCCGCAATGCGGCGCCGCAGACGCGGTTTGATCATCGTCCGCATCTCAGCCTGCTCGGGCCGGAGAAGACCTGCACGAGTTGTCACCAACTGGGCGACGAAACGTCGGAAGTCGGGGCAAAACTCAAGCCAATTTCGCTGGCGACTTGTACCGAATGCCATACGGCCAGTAAGGTTCGGGACGATTGCCGGACTTGCCACGTCTATCATCAAGATCACGCGCTTAAGAAAAGGATGGTGCAAGATGCGCATTGACGCGATCGCTATCGCCTGGCGTTGGCGCGTAGCCGCGCCAGTCGCTTTGGCCAATCTGGCAGTCGCAGCGATCATCGCACTGTCCGCCCCCCCGGCGTTCTCGCAGGAGGAAAAAGCGAACGCGCCGAAACCGATGAGCCGGGAGGTGGTCCAGGCCGCTCGCGAGAAGGGGATGGACCCGCACTCCAAGATTTTCCAGGAGTCGTCGTATCCACCCGCGGCGATCTGCGGCTCGTGTCACACGCAGATTTACAAGGAGTGGTCGTCGTCGAACCACGCCTACGCTTCGATCTCGCCGATGTTCCACAAGTTTGAGCAACTGATCAACGACCTGTCGTCGGGAACCGTTCGAAGCTTCTGCGTCCGTTGCCATCAGACTGTCGGTACGCAGCGCGGTGAGCCGCGGGCGCAGGCTTTGTGGGAGCGCAGTCAGGTCGCACGCGAGGGCGTAACCTGCATCACCTGCCATCGCATCACAGAGGAATACGCCAAGACCAATGGCCAGCGGACCGTGCAGCCCGGCGACATCAGCCGCGGTGTGACCGGTACGGGGATCGGTTCGAAATTCAACGAGGTGCTGAGGAACAAAGACGAATACCGGATCACTCAGTCACCGGGCGAACGCGGCAACCAGATTCACAACAGCGTTTTCAAGTTCCCGCAGATCAACAAATCCCAGTTCTGCTTGTCGTGTCATCAGGTGGCCGTCCACCCGGGCATCAAACTCGAAGTCGTCTGGGATCAGTATCGCGCCTCGCCAGCGATGGCCAAAGGCACCACCTGTCAGGACTGCCACATGGGCCGTGTGCCCGGTGTCGCGGCCGGTTACGCCAGGGCGCCGAGCGCCGTGGTCAACGACAAGCTGATCAATCCGGATCGAAAACACAGCAACCACGCGTTCTACGGGCCGGGTTACCCGATCGCGCACCCCGGCATTTTCCCGCACAATGCCAAGGGCGCCGAAACCAAGATCGAGGATTGGCTGACCTTCAACTGGCGCGCTGGCTGGGGCGAACCCGAGTGGGAAGACAAGCTCGAAAAGAGCGGAGGCAAAGGCAACTTTCCCAAGAAGTGGGCCGATCGTATCGACCGCGAAGAGGCCCGCGAGGTGATCAAGGAAAACCTGGCGGCGCTTGAGGACAAGAAGAAACTCCGCAAGCAGGTCATGGAGAACGGCTCGAAAACCGATGGCCCCTTCTTTGACGGCAAGCCTGCGGTCGGCAGCGATCTGAACTTCAGCTACCGCATCAAGAACATCAATCCCGGTCACAACATGCCGTCGGGATCACTCGGTGCGCAGCCTGAAATCTGGGTCAACGTCTCGCTGATCGGCCCGGATGGAAAAAGGCTGTGGGAGTCTGGTTACGTAGACTCGCATGGCGACATGGCCGATCTACACTCCCTGGATGTGCGGGCCGGGAAGCTTCCGCATGACGACCAGTTGGTGAATCTGCAGACCAAGTTCCTGACGCAAGGCGTGACCGGAACCGACCGTGAAATGTATCTGCCGGTCAACTTCGACTTTGACCAACTGCCATTCATTCGGCCGTCAGGGGTTCCGAGCACGGTACTCAACCATCCGCCGGGTATCCGGATGGAGCAGCGCAGCATTCCTCCGCTCGGTGAGATGATTGCGAAGTACAAGATTCCGGGCAGCCTCTTGACCAAGCCCGGCAAGTACACGCTGGCCTTCCGTATGCGTAGCCGCGCGGAGCCGATCTACTTCATGAAGTTCGTCAAGGCGACCATCGAGATGGAGCGGTCCATGAATCAATGGATGCTCGATATGCACCCGATGTCCGCCACGTTTGAAGTCCGGTAACGGGGGAGATCATTATGAAACGGCATCCTTCTGCTCCCACACAATTCGGCCGGATGGCTGAAGTCCTCGGGGCCGGCCTATTGACCACGCTTCTCGCAACGGCGTCAGCGCGTGCCGGCGAGAGGGTTGACATGTCGCCCGAAGCCAGACCGGCTCCATACAGCCAGTCGCAGTTCGGGTCGGACCCGAAGTATTCGGTGCGGGATTACGACCCGAAGCAGCAGATCGAGATCTACGGCGGCAAGAAAAAGATCGACGAGCCGCGGCCGTTGATCGAACTTGGCCAGCATCTGTACAAGGAGGGGCCGCTTGATCCGTCGTATGACGTGGTCGGCCGTAAGAACCTCGTGCAGCCTGCATTCAGCGTCTACGGGGACTGGCGCACCGGTGCCGCCTACAACGACAACGGCCCCAAGAAAGAAGTCGGGCAGATCGCGACTCGGCTCAACCTCGACGTCGATCTGCAGTTTACCTCGACGGAGCGCCTCCATGCCCTGTTCCGTCCGTTGGACTTCGGCGGCAAGTTCACCCATGCGGAGATACTCGGGCCTGATGCCAATCATCGCATCACCGCTCCTCTCAACCTCAATCCAAGGACCCTGTTTTTTGAAGGTGACGTCGGCAACATCACCGCCGGCTTTACCGACAGGTACCAGAGCTTCGATCTGCCGTTCGCGGTGGGGCTCGTTCCGCTGATCATGCAGAATGGCGTGTGGTTCAACTCCGCGATCAGCGGCGGCGCCGTTTCGATCATCGGTAAGAACAGCGCGGCTGCCGGCATCGCCAACATGGATGTGACCATCTTCGGCGGTTTCGACAAGACGACGCAGCGTCAGGTTTTCGGCGCAGCCACCTTCATCGAGGCAAATGAGGGCTACTGGGAGGCTGGTATCGGTGGCGTTAATGACGACCGGCTGATCAGCACCGGCAGCTACGGCAACGCCACCGTGGCGTTCACCAAGCGTTACGGCGGCTGGCTATCCAACAGCGTTCGTGTCGTCGGCAACTGGGGCGAGACCAAGAACGCCGTCGCGGCCGGTCAGCCGAAGAACGGCAATGGCGCGATCGTTCTGCTCGAGAACTCGCTGATCACTGAGAAGGAACTCGTCCTCGTCCCGTACTTCAACATGTGGGCTGGCTTCGGCCGTCCGCAATCGTTGCTGCGCAACGCCGACGCGGGCGGAATCCTGTTCAACACCGGCATTTTGTTCCAGACCGATGGCCTGACCGGTTATCCGAAGCTCGACGATCTTGGACAGAACACCTACGGCGGTGCGCTCGGCGTCAACTACCTGTTCAATCTGGAACAGCAGATCGTGCTGGAAGCAGCAACAGTCCAGCGGATGAACAATAACTTTGCGATCGGTCCCCGTGGCGATCAATACGGCGTCGGCGCCCGTTACCAGAGGAATCTGACCCGTTACCTCATCTGGCGCGCGGACGCGATGTACGCCTGTCGGGAGAACGAAGCCGACGTTTTCGGCATTCGCACGGAACTCCGCCAGAAGTTCTGACCCTCAACCCGGGAACTGAACCATGGAAATCCTGATTCCCATTTCTGCAGCGTGTTTTCTGGCTGGCTTGACTGCGTATGTTGTCATTCTCGCATTTCGCGAACTGACATCGACCCGTCTCGCGAGTGCGACCGCGACAGTCGAGCACGCGTTTCTCCGCGAGCAGGTTTCGGAATTGGCGGAGCGGCGTCAACGCGAGCAGCAGAAGTCGGAACGAACCTGGGACGGTTTCCGCAAGTTCTTCGTGGCCCGCAAGGTTCCCGAGACTTCGGATGTCACCTCGTTCTATCTGGAGCCTCACGACAAGGCGCCGCTGCCGTCTTTCAACCCCGGGCAGTATCTGACATTCCGCCTCAACATCCCGGGGCAGCCTAAACCGGCGATCCGCTGCTACTCGTTGTCCGACGCGCCCAAGCCCGAGTATTTCCGTGTGTCGATCAAGCGCCAGGGGTCGCCACCGAACAAGCCGGATGCACCGCCCGGGCTCGGCTCGTGCTATTTCCACGATCAACTCGACGAAGGCGACATCATCGACGTCAGGGCGCCGGCGGGTCAATTCTTCATCGATCCGCGCGAAGAGACGCCGGCGGTTCTGATCGGCGGCGGCATCGGTCTGACGCCGATGATGAGCATGGTCAACGCCATCGTAGAGGCCAACCCGCAGCGGGAGGTCTGGTTCTTTTATGGCCTGCGCCACGGCGGCGAGCATGTCATGGGCGATCATCTCCGGCGGATCGCCGCGGACAACCCCAGCATCCAGCTCAATGTCTGCTACAGCGCCCCGCGCGCGAATGTGGACCGACAGGGCGAGCATTACACCCACGGCGAGCAAATCTCGATCGACCTGTTCAAGCGGCTGATGCCGCAGAACGCCGCCTTGGCCCACTTCTTTCTTTGCGGGCCGCCCCCGATGATGCAGGCGCTCGTCGATGGTCTGCTTGGCTGGGGCGTCGAGGTGGGACGTATCCACTACGAGGCGTTCGGCCCAGCGTCGGTCAAGAGCGCGGGTCCCAAGCCCGAGGCCAAGGCGGGAGTGGCCTACGAGGTTGCGTTCTCCCGATCCGAAAAGAAGATCGTCTGGGACGGCAAGTCCACGCTGCTGGAACTCGCTGAAGCCAACGGCGTGCGGATCGACTTCGGATGCCGCGCCGGCAACTGCGGCACATGCATCACCGCGATCAAGCAGGGCAATGTCGATTATCCGACCAAGCCCGGTGGTGCGGTCGAAGCGGGCTCCTGTCTCGCCTGCGTGGCGATCCCGGCCTCGAATATGGTCCTCGACGGCTAGGACTTTACGCTCGGCTATTCAGCCGTGGTGCGTGCGTCGGATCGCATGCCTTCCAGCGCGCGGGCCAACCTTTCCGCGAATATCGCCGCTGGGATCGGAAGGTTACGCGCCCGCAACTGCCCTAGGACAAGGTTGGCGCGCGGCAGGTCGCGGTCGTCGATCTCGCGCGCCACGAGACCGAGTTTGTTGTCTGTGGGCATCGTTCCGATGCGAATCTGGAACGAGATCAGGTTGGCTTCCAGCACCAGACCGCGCAGCATTTCAAATGAATTGGACTCGGCGCCGATCTGCAGGACGATCCGGTTCCGGGCCATCGCCTCTTCCAGAAGCTGCCGGCCGCCGATGCTGCGCTCCGGAGCCGCACCGTGCGCCGCGCCGCCAGCGGATGCTTCGCCGACATGATGGCGACGATGCGCTGCTCCAGCGTCATCAGCGGGTGGAAGTTGGCCAGGAACGGCGGCCTGAACACCAGCGCGAGGTCGACTTCGTAGCCGGCCAACGCCGCCATGGCCTGTTCGTGATCGAACACCTTGATGTCGAAGGCCACCTGCGGATGCCGCTTTCGGAATTCCCCGATCTGGCGCGGCAGGAATTCCAGCGCCAGCGCCTGGCTGCAGGCAATACGAACGGTACCCCGCCGCATGCCTTTGAGGTCCTCGATCTGCGATTTCATGCGCTCGGCTTCGCCGTCCTGCTGGCGCAGGTAATTGACGAAAACTTCGCCGGCGGCGGTGAGCCGAACGCCGCGCGGTCGCCGCTCGAACAGCGGAGCGCCGAGTTCTTCCTCCAGGTCCATGATCCGGCGATTCACCGCCGACGCGGTGACGTGCAAGTGGTCGGCGGCCTGTCACCCTTGGCATCTACTATCTCCTGCCGTTCCTGCGCTGGGACCGAGGCATTTACGCCCCGCATCAGGCCGTGTTGGTCGATATCTCCAACCGCCGCTTCTATTTCTTCTTCATCGAACTCTGGCCGCAGGAAATCTACTACTTCACGGGCCTACTGATTTTGGCAGCCTTGGCGCTGTTCCTGATCAATGCGGTCGCAGGCCGCGTCTGGTGCGGGTACCTGTGCCCCCAGACAGTGTGGACCGACCTCTTTCAGACCGTCGAACGCTGGGTCGAAGGGGACCGGCGTGAACACCTGCGCCGCGACGCCGGGCCTTGGACAATCGAACGCGCCGCCCGCTTTGGCCTGAAGCATTTTCTCTGGCTGATGATCGCGTGGTGGACCGGCGGCGCCTGGGTGCTCTACTTCGCCGACGCGCCCACGTTGGTGATGGACTTGGCCACGCTCCAAGCGCCGCTGGTCGCTTACGCCTCCATCGGCATCCTCACGGTTACCACCTATTCGTTCGCAGGATTGATGCGCTAGCAGGTGTGCCTGTACATGTGCCCGTGGCCGCGCATCCAAGCCGCCCTTACCGACGAATTCGCGCTGAACGTCACCTATCTGTAGCGCGACAATCTGGATGAGAACTCCGCGAGAATCAGGATGGCCATTTTGGCGGTCGCGGCGAGGAGATGATTGTCGCGGCGCGACGATAACGCAAGCGATATTTTCGTGACGCGTGATTTGATTGTCGTGGAGCGAC
>JAPLPD010000326.1 GCA_026400395.1 Alphaproteobacteria bacterium
ACGCGACCAGGAATATCTGCGGCTCAAGGTGCTCACATGCATGCTCCCAGCGCTCTGAAGTTGCTGAAAACACCCACTCGTTTTCCTGAAGACCCATAAGAATAAGGCTTGGCGGTATAATCTGCCCGAGTGTGCCCGACGCGCAGATCACGCCGCAGGCGAGGCCCTTGTTATAACCCCGCCTCAACATACCGGGCAGAGTCAGCAGCCCGAGCGTCACCACCGTCGCGCCGACAATGCCGGTCGTCGCGCCCATCAGCACGCCGACCAGAACGATACCGATTCCCAATCCGCCGCGGAGCGAACCGGCGAGATGGCCGATCACGTCCATCAAGTCTTCCGCGAGCCGCGACCGCTCCAGCATCATCCCCATGAACACGAACAGAGGGATGGCCAGCAGAGTGGCGTTGGTCACCACCCCAAAGAGGCGGTGCGGCAGGAGGTTGAACAGCAGCGTGCCGAAGCCAAGAAACCCGAACACAAAGCCGGAGATCGCCAGCGTAAGCGCGACAGGGATGCCGGCCAGCAGCAATATAAAGAAAGTCACCAGCATCAGAACGGCGAGAAGCTCCATCGAGAACATCAGGTGCTCCGCCAAGCCGTGAAACTTTTGATCGCTTCCGACAATGACTGCAGGAAAAATAATGCGAACCCGAGGGGGATCAGCGATTTGACGACGTAGCGATAATCGATGCCGCCGGGATTAGCCGTCCCTTCACCGATGCTCCACGACTGCAAGACGTACGGAATGCACAGCCATATAACGAGCACACAGAGCGCCATGCCGGCCACCGAGGTAATCAGCTCGATCAGAAGCTTGTTGCGCGGGTGAAAATACTGGAACAGCACATCAACACGCACATGCTCCCCGTGGCGCAACGCGTACGACATGCCGAACACGCAGATTGGCACCATAATGTGCCACTCCAGTTCCTGCATCGCGATCGAACCGATTGAGAAGCCGTAGCGCAGCAGCACGTTGGAGCCCATGACCAGCGCAAGCACAAGCGCAAGCCACGATGTGGCTCGGCCGACGAGATCGACGAACCGGTCGATCCCGCCGGTCAATTTTTCTGCCGATGGCGCCATCAGCCTTTGCGAATCTTGGTGTGGTAGACCAGTTCGCTCTTGTCGGCCCAGTCGTCGTACTTGGCCTTGTAGGCGAAATATGAATCGTGAACCTTCTTGGTCACGGGGTCTTTGGCGACTGCCTCTGCGAGAATTTTGTTGGTCGCTTCGCGCAGCGCCTTGACCACGTCGTCGGGCAGCGGTTGCGCGATCACACCCTGGTTCTTGACCAGGTCTTCCATGGCCTCGGCGTTGTTCTTCTGACACCACGCCTCGCTGATGACGTTGCAGGCGGCGCAGGCATTCTCGACGATCGCCTTGAGGTCGGGCGGCAGGCTCTCCCACTTCGCCTTGTTGATGATGACCTCGCTGCCGGTCGCCATCTCGTGCCAGCCGGTCGTGTAGTAATACTTCGCAACCTTGTGCAGGCCGAGCTGGCGGTCGAGGTATGGACCGACAAACTCGGCGGCGTCGATCACGCCGCGCTCGAGATTCGGGAAGATTTCGCCCGGCGCAATCAGACGCGCATCGACGCCGAGTTCCTTGTAGACGCGGCCCGCCAGACCCGGGATACGCATCTTGATCCCCTTGAGATCGTCGACGGTCTTGATCTCCTTGCGGAACCAGCCGGTCATCTGCACACCGGTGTTACCGGCGAGGATGGGCACCAGATTGAAGCGGTCATAAACCTCGCGCCAGAGCTGGGCGCCGCCGCCATCGTAGTACCAGCCGTTGAAGCCCTGGAAGTTCAAGCCGAACGGCACCGCCGTGAAATATTGCGCGGCGAAGCTCTTGCCGGTTCAGAAGTACGAGTTGGCGTAATTCATCTCGACGGTGCCGGACGAAACCGCGTCGAAACCCTCAGCCGCTGGAATCAATTCCCCCGCGCCATAGAACTGGATCTTGATCCGCCCGCCGGACATCGCCTCGATGCGGCTGATCAGGTCCTTCGCACTGCCCGGGCCGGTCGAATAGAACGCGGCGTTCGGCCCGTAAAAGCTCGTCATCTTCCAATTGAACTGAGCGGCCTGGGCCCGCAGGACCGCCGGGACCGCTACGGTGCCGACAGCGCCAGCGAGCGCCAATTTGGTAAAGTCGCGACGACGCATGGCCATCTCCCCCGAAGTTACAACTTAACCACACGCTGCAAGCGATGGGCCAAGCTCACATCATCAGAAGGCCCATTGTTCCACTTCTCGTGGCCAGCACAAGCTCTATTGCCTAAATTCCAGGCAGAGATCGCCCCTCGCGTAGCAGCGCCACCTAGTTGGTCGGCACCCGGAAGCGCAGGGTTTTCGGGCCGATGAACCGAACGAAATCGCCCTCGCGCTTCCACTGGGTTACGGCATTCAGCGCTTCGAGAAACTCAGCGTCCCCCCGCGCACGCTCGGGCGTACATGGCCGCTCGGTGGGCGTTCCGGTCATCACCGTAAGGGTGTCGCCGGCGACCACGACCTGACCATCGACACGATTGCACCACATCTCCACAGCGATCCCGCCCTTGGCGTCGATGTCCATGTTCGGGATGCGCTTGGAACCGGGCATCGGCCGTACATCGAGAATGAGTTCACCGTCGAACGGAAACTCGCCCGGCTGGGCGAGGACCGGGCCTGCGATGGCAGACAAAACCACGCACACCAGCAACCGGACCAACCAATCGCCACCAACCATCATTCTGCTTCTGTCCACGATCCATGATCGGCACGATGTCGCCGCTCGGCAACAGGGTCACCGCGACACCGAGGGCGCGAAACAGATCGGCCGCCAGGCCCTCGGTCCGGTAGCTGATGCCCTTCAGGTCAGCCGCGGCCTTGATGTCCTTCTTGAACCAGCCGAGCGGCTGCGCCGGCATCGGAAAATACAGCAGCCCCACAAGGTTGAGCTTGAGTATGTCGTTGACCAGCTCTCGGTAAAGCGCCTCGCCTCCGCCCGAATAGAACCACGCGAGCATGCCGTGCGCGTCCCAGCCAAACGACGGCGGGCTGCCGAACAGCGACGCCGCCTTGTGCTTGCGATACCAAGTGTCGCAAACGCCGTGACTGCAATCGAGGATGCCGGCGTGCACCGCATCCTGCATCTGGAATGGCGGCACCACCGAGCCCGCGGCCAACACGTCGAGCTTCAACCGCCCGCCGGTCATCTCCTCGACCGTCTTGCCGTAATCGACGGCAAACTCGTGGAAAATATCCCGCGCCGCCCACGCCGACTGAAACCGCCAGACCGCTGTCTGCGCGCGCGACACCTGCGGCATCGCGATCGCCGCGGAGGCGCCTAGCAGTACGCTGCGTCGCCCGACCGCGGCGGCGGTGATTCGATTGGCCATGCCTATCTATATCGCCAGTCCGCCGCCCGGGAAAATCCGCCGCGCACAAACAAAACCGGCCCGGTGGACGCCGGGCCGGCTGCGCGTGAAATCAGAGCGGATCGGTCAACCGCCGCCGTAGAGGTAGTTCGGCAGCCACAGGGTCATGCCGGGCCAGATGTACATGAAGATCATGCAAAGGATGACGATAAACATGTACGGCATCATGCCGGCGAAAATCTGGTTCAGCGTGACATGCTTCGGCGCGACGCCCTTGAGATAGAACGCCGACATCGCCACCGGCGGCGACAGGAACGCCGCCTGCAAATTGACAAACACCAGCACGCCCCAAAGGATCGGGTCGATGTTGAAGTGCTTCAGCAACGGCAGGAAGATCGGCACGAAGATCACGATGATCTCGGTCCACTCAAGCGGCCAGCCGAGCACGAAGATGATCGCCTGCGACAGGATCATAAACTGCACGGGCGTCAGGTTGAGCGACAGCACCCATTGCTCGACCAGCGCCTGCCCGCCCAGGATCGCGAACACCCCCGAGAACAACGCCGATCCGACGAACAGCCAGCACACCATCGCGGTGGTCTTGGCGGTCAGGAACACCGCCTCCTTGGTGCGTTTCCAGTCCAGCGTCCGGGCCTGGAAGGCCAGCAGGAATGCGCCCGCGGCGCCAACCGCGGCGGATTCAGTCGCCGTGGTGATGCCGAACAGGATGACGGCGAGCACCACGACGGTGAGTATGCCGAGCGGCATCGTCGAGGATGTCAGCAGCTTGATGACCTCGAGCCGGTCGGCATCCATTCGCATGTAGTAGCGGATCATCATCACCCCGCAGAGCGCCGCGATGATACCGAACCACATGTAGAAGCCCTGCGGCGGCCCCTTTTCGGCGTTGGTCGGTCCAGTGCCGAGTCCAGGCGTGCCCAGTTGCTGCACCTCCTCGACCACCGCCTGCACCGCCACCTGCTGATGAATGACGACGTACCACCACACCAACCAGAGGGTGCCGCCGACCAGGATGAGCGGCACGAGCGTCGCCATGAGATTTTTCAGCAGCATCCAGTAGGTCAGCGGCCCCTGTTCGGTCTCGATCGCGTTGGCGCGGGAGGGCGAAAACAGCGCGCACACCAGCCCCACCAGGATGTTGTTCGAATAGGCCGCCTGGAATTTTCGCATCCAGTCCGGAACCGGAACGCGGGTCTGCTCTTCCGGCAACCGCGGGGCGATCTTCGGGTTCAGCATCGCCCACCCGACGATGTACAGGAGATACAAAAGCGCCAGGAAGAAGCCCGGGAACATCGCGGCCGCGTAGAGCTTGACGACCGACTGCCCGGCGACCGCGGCGTAGACGATGATCATCACCGACGGCGGAATCAGGATGCCGAGCGTGCCGCCCGCCGTGATGACGCCGGAGGCGAGCTTCACGTCGTAGCCCGCTTTCAGCATCGGGTTGAAGGCGATCACGCCCATGAGCACCACGACGGCGCCGACCAGGCCAGAGGCGATGCCCCAGAACGTGCACACAATCAGGGTGGCGACGGCGAGCGAAGCCGGCACGTTCCGGAATGCCAGCTGGATCGAATAGAACATCTTGTCGACCAGAGCGCCGCGCTCCATCACATATCCCATCAGCACGAATAGAGGGATGGAGATCAGCACGTCGTTGGTCATCGCACCGTAGGTGCGCTGAACCATCAGCTCGAAGACCTTGTTTTCCGTGAACAGATGCGTCGGGTCGTAGAACGCGATGTATCCGAAAAACATCCCGAGGCCCATGAGCGTGAAGGCGGTCGGGAAACCCATCATGATGACGACCACGATGAGGCCGAGCATCAGCAAGCCGAGAGCGGGGTCGCTCATGTTTTGAGGTCTCCGCCCATGCCGCGCTGGCGCGCGGTCTCATCAATCTGGTGCGCCCGTTCGATCGCGACCTTGCGCGACTCCTCATCGACGTACTGGCTGTTGGCCAACTGTTCCTCGACCACGTCGATTTCAGTCACATCCTTTAGCCGGCTCGGCCATTCGCCGGTCTTGAGGCAGACCATGCAGCGCACGATCTCGGCAATGCCCTGAAGCATCACCAGCGCGCCGGCCAGAGGAATCATCGCCTTGAACTGGTAGACCGGCGGGCCGTTCGCGGTCACGTTCGAGTGCTCGTTGATGGCCCATGAATCGATCGCGAAGAAAAGTCCGGCGTAGACCAGCGCGGCGATGCCCGGGATGAAAAACACGACGTAAAGCACGAGGTCGAGCCCGGCCTGCATCCGCGGCGCCATCGAGCTGTAGAGAAAGTCGCCGCGCACATGGGCGTTCTGCGCCAGCGTATACGCGCCGCACAGCATGAACAGCGTGCCGTACAGCATGTTGTTGAGATCAAAGATCCATGCCGTCGGCATGTTCATGATGTAGCGTTTGAAAACTTCAATGCAGACGACGACCATCAGCACGATGATCAGCCAGGCTGCGGTCTTGCCGAACCAGGTGCTGATGCCATCAATTGTGTGCAGGAATTTTTGGACTTGCATGCATCGCTGCCGCTGAAAACGCGAAATCAGGAAAATACAATGCCATGAACAACAAGGCACCATCCGGTCGCCCGCCGAATGGTGCCTTGCCGGTTCAGATTGTCGTTAAATTTTCTTCGCCGCCCCGTTTGCGCCGAAGTAGTGATCGAAGGCCATCTTGCGGCTCACGACGGTGTCCTGCTCCCAGCGCGCCGCACGCTCGGCGAACTTGATCTGGGACTGCACGATCTTCTTGAATAGCGGGTTTTCCGCGGACTTCTTCCTCACAACGTCGTCGTAGATCTCAAGCTGCTGCTTCAGAATCGCGTCCGGGGTCTTGTAGAACTTGACGTTGTCCTTGGTCTGCAACTCGATGTAGTCCTGCGAGTAACGATCGACCGCCTTCCATGACATGTCCTGGCTGGCCGCCTCCACCGCATTGGCGATGATCGCGCGCATCTTCTCGGGCAATGCGTTGTACTTGTCCTTGTTGAACATGATCTCGAACTGCTCGGCGTTCTGGTGATAGCTCTGCAGCATGCAAACCTTGGACACATCGGCGAAGCCGAGCGCACGGTCCGAGGAGGCGTTGTTGAACTCGGCCGCATCGAGCAGGCCGCGATCCATCGCCGCCACGATTTCACCGCCGGGCAGCGCGTTGACCGCGAGGCCCATTCCGGTGAACACATCAATCGAGATGCCGACGGTACGATACTTCAGGCCCTTCATGTCTTCGGCCTTGCTGATCGGCTTCTTGAACCAGCCCAGCGGCTGCGTCGGCATCGGTCCATACGGGAACGACACAACGTTGGCGCCAATCGACGCATAGAGCTCGTTGAGTAGTTCCTTGCCGCCGCCGTACTTGTGCCAGGACAGCAGCATGTTGGCGTCCATCGCCCAGCCTGGGCCCGATCCCCACAGCGCCAGCGCGGTCTGCTTGCCATAGTGATAGACCAGCACGCCGTGGCCGCCGTCGAGCACGCCCTTCGACACCGCATCGAGCAGCTGGAAGGCCGGCACCACGGCGCCGGCGGGCAGCACTTCGATCTTGAGATCGCCGCCGGTCATGTCGTTGACCTTCTTGGCGAAGTCGTTGGCGTATTCGTGGAAAATGTCCTTCGACGGCCAGGTGCTCTGCCAGCGCATGCTGGTCGCGCCCTGCGCCTTGACGACGCTGGGGGCGGTGACCGAGGCCGCCGTCGTAGCGCCCGCTGCCATCAAGAACTTGCGGCGCGAGGCAACCTTCGAATCCGATTGAATGCTCATCCGTCGTCCCTCCCTGGATATAGGCAGCGCTGACCACTGCCTGCTTATGTGTTGTAACCGCCGGCAATCATGCTTATTCCGACCGTTAAGCGATACTTTTACCGGCTTGGTGCTGTTTCACAAGCCCGTGGACCCTCCCCTGATGCGATCCGGCCTACTTTAGTTGACACTGGCACGACCGAATCGTTGCCGTTTTTGCCTCACTTCATCCCCTATTGCGATCAGCGCCGCCGTCCATAGGAGAATAATCCTTGCACAGTTTGGCCTCGACGCTCGCCACCATCTGGCGACTCGCAACGCCCTATTTTCGTTCCGAAGACCGTGTGGCCGGGCGCGTTCTTCTGGGCGGCCTGATCGCGATCGAACTGTCGCTGGTCGCCATCAATGTCCTGCTCAATCAATGGCAGAACCGCTTCTACAACGCGCTGCAGGAGCTGAACTGGAACGCCTTCGTAACCGAATTGATGATGTTCAGCGCGCTGGCGGCGGCGTACATCGGCTTCGCGGTCTACCGGCTCTACCTCACGCAATGGCTGCAGATCCGCTGGCGGCAGTGGATGAACCAAGCCTATCTCGGCGACTGGCTCGACCATGCCAACCACTACCGCATGCAGTTGCTCGGCGACGCCGCCGACAATCCCGATCAACGCATCGCCGAGGACATTCAGCTTTTCATCGACCGCACGCTGTCCATCGGCACCGACCTGCTCAGCGCAATCGTCACCTTCGCGTCGTTCGTGGTGATCCTCTGGACGCTATCGGCGGCGGCGCCGCTCCACCTGTTCGGCGCGCAGTGGAACATACCGGGCTATCTGGTCTGGGCCGCGCTGATCTACGCGGTGATCGGAACCGTGCTCACGCACCTCATTGGCTGGCCGCTGGTCGGGCTCAACTTCCTTCAACAGCGCTATGAAGCCGACTTCCGTTTCAATCTCGTGCGGGTGCGCGAGAACGCCGAACAGATCGCTCTACTCAAGGGCGATCACGCGGAAAAGCAGCGCCTGCTCGAACGCTTCGGCCGGGTGGTGGCCAATTGGCTGCTGATCATGAGCCGCACCAAAAAGCTGACGTTCTTCACGGCGGGCTATGCACAGCTCTCGGTCGTTTTTCCCTACGTCGTGGTCAGCCCCGCCTATTTCGCCGGCAAGATGCAGCTCGGCGGGCTAATGCAGACCGCCTCCGCGTTCAACAGCGTCCAAACCGCGCTTTCGTTCTTCATCGATGTTTATCGCTCGATGGCGGAATGGCGGTCGGTGATCCAGCGGCTGGATGGATTCGGGCAAGCGGTGGTTTCCGCGCGGGCGGCGGCAAACACGCCGCCTGTGTTTGAGGTACGGACCGACGGCGAGGCTGCCGGCATCGAGCTCGACCACGTGGCGGTGAACCTGCCGGCCGGCACCCCGCTGCTCGCCTCCGAAAACATCAAGCTGTCTCGCGGCGAACCGGTGCTGTTCAACGGCCCCTCGGGCTCGGGCAAATCGACCCTGTTCCGGGCGATTGCAGGCATCTGGCCGTTCGGCTCCGGCCGGATCGTGCTGCCCCGCGATGCGAAACTGATGATGCTGCCGCAGCGGCCGTATTTTCCGGTGGGGTCGTTGCTCGCAGCGGTCACCTACCCGGCGGAAATCGGCAGCTATGATCGCGAAAGTGTCGCCGAGGCGATCGGCGCGGTCGGATTGCCGGCGCTGGGGCAACGGCTCGACGAGGAGGCCCACTGGAACCGCATGCTCTCGCTGGGCGAACAGCAGCGGCTCGGCCTGGCGCGCGCCCTGCTGCAGAAGCCGGACTTCCTGTTCCTTGACGAGGCAACCGCTTCGCTCGACGAACCGTCCGAGGCCGCACTCTATCGGCTGATCCAGGAAAGGCTGCCGGAAACCACCGTCATTTCGATCGGCCATCGCTCGACGCTCGCGGCATTCCACAGGCGGCCGCTCGTGCTGCAACGTGACGGCGAGCGCCATTGGATCAAGGACGGAGCAAGCCTCAAGCGCACCGAGTAGAGGTCACCACCAGCGAGCCGGCCAAGTGTCGCCGCTGTTGGGACCACACGCCACCAGCTTGTGCCAGACGAAAGCGAACAGGGCGAGCAACAGCGCGCCAGCGCCGACAGGCGCGATCAGAAAGCCCCAGGACAGATCGTTGACCACGATCACCAGCGGATCGATCCCGGCCGGCGGGTGGAACGTGCCGGTCAGATGCATCGCGATCATCGCAAACCCGACCGCCAACGCCGCGACCCACGGCGCCGGACCGAGCAGCTTGACCGCGAGCAGTCCGACCAACGTGGAAACGAGGTGTCCGCCGATCAGCGGACGCGGCTGCGCCGGTTCGGCGCGGGGCGACCCCAGCACCATGACGATCGACGTGGCGAATGGGATCGCCATCAGCGGATAAGCGGCGTGGGCCGCGAAGAATTCCATAGCGCCGATCGCAATGGCGCCGCCGGCGGCTCCAGCGCATACAGCAAGCAACCTGGTGCGGGCGATCATGTGGGCCGGATATGCAACGGTCGGGCCGAGCGGGCCGGGCCAAAAGAAAACGGGCGGCAGTTTAAGGCTGCCGCCCGTTAAAGTATGGGAAGAAGCTTACTTGAGGTTGCTGTTGACCGTCAGGTCGGCCGAGAGGCGGGCGACGAAGCGGCTGCCGCACCAGTTCGACACGTTGCCCGCGTTAATCGCCGTCACGCCGCCGGCGCCAGGACGGGCCGTATGGTCGCCGGTGAATGCGTTGCACTCGGACTTACTCAGGTCGGTGTCGGTGTAGCGAAGGTCAACCGTAAACACCTTCCAGGTCCAGCCGAAGCCAGCGCTCCAGGTGGTGTAGCTCGGCAGCGGGATGCCGCGCGGGTTGTTTGCGAGACAACCGGCAGCGATCGTGCAGCCGTAGAACGAGTCGGTGGTACCCAACTTCCAGTAGCCGACGTCGCCCGAGATGTAGGGTTGCACGCCGTTCGCGAACGCCGCGAAGGTGTACTTGGCGGAGCCGCCGAAGAACACGCCATCGGCGCCCGAGTTCAGGACCGAGTTGGAGTAATAGACGTACCCGCCGAGCCCGAAGTTGTCGTTTACGGTGTAGTTCACCTTGCCGTAAATTTCCCAGAAGCTCAGGTCCGCCTTGATCGCGTTCGCGTTCGGCAACGCGGTCACCGCCGCAGCACCCGCGGGAGCGCAGTTGACAGTGTTTCCGTTGGCGACCGCCGAGAAGCAATCACCACCCGGATACCAGTAGTACCAAGCGCCGAAGTCGAAGGCCAAGGCGCCGAAGGTCGGGCGGATACCGCCGTAGATGTCGATTTCGCCCGCGGCGCGGTTCGGGAAGGAGATGCTGGCGCCGACGAGACCGGCGTACAGCTGCAGATCCTTGTTGATGTTGTAGCGCGGCTCGAAGTAGGCCGCGACCGACGGCTGATGTGCCGACTGAGTCACGCCGCGGAACACGTAGTCGCTTGCGACGGCTGAACCGAACGCGATGTCCCACGCTGGCGGCTGCGGCGCAACAACCGGCTTGGCCTTGACTGGGAGATCGGCCGCCGAAGCGGCGGTGCTTGCGAGAGCAAACGCGGCGACTGCCGCGATCGTATACTTCTACATAATTCAGCCCTTCCCGTCGTGTCGGTGTGAAACTTGGGGGCTGATGTTCGCGGGCGGCCTCGAAGAGCGAGAACACGACTTGAAACAGCAGACCGGTGTTTCACCACCACTTTGATTTATTGTGGCCAATATTCAGCAAGTTGCTCGGAACGGCGAAAGACAAATCGGGTGGCATCTGCCGACTTTTTGGGCAATTCGGCTTGGGTTCACAGATCAGTCACCTACTGTGGCGACAAAGCCACATTGTGGCTGGGTTTCCGGGCGCTTGAGTCAGTCACCCTGTGGACAACATTGGGCTTGTTTCGCCCCGGCGGGACCAGAGGCCCAATCGGCAACTCAGACAGTCCGCTGCGGCGACAAAAGCGTGCGCTATTCGATGCCCGCCGCGCCGGCCTGCTTTACGATCTTGCTCCACCGGACCGTTTCGGCTGCGACGAAGCGATGCAGTTCCTCCGGCGATGGGCTGTCCTGAGGGATCATGCCGAAGCGCGCGATCTGCTCGCTGACATCCGGCTGCGCCAGGATCGCTTTCATTTCGGTGTGCAGTTTGTTGAGCACGTCGGGCGGCGTACCCGCCCGCGCCGCAACCATCAGCCATGCCACCGCCTCGTAGCCCGGCACTCCCGCCTCCGCGAGCGTTGGGATCTCGGCGGCCGACGGCACGCGGGTGGCCGACGTCACACCGAGCGCACGCAGCTTGCCGTCGCGCACCAACGGCAGCGCCGGTCCGAGATCGCTGAACATGTAATCGAGATGACCACCAAGCACGTCGTTCAGCGGCTGCAGCATGCTCTTGTAGGGCACATGCATGACATCGATGCCGGTCTGCATCTTGAACAATTCGGCGAACAGATGGGAGGCCGTTCCGATGCCGGAGGTGCCGAAGCTCAAGGTTCGCGGCTTTTCCTTGGCGAGTCGGACCAGATCGTCAGCCGTCTGCGAGGGCGACGTTCGGTTGACCACCAGCACGAACGGCACGCGCGCATAGAGCACCACCGGCATCAAATCGTTCAGCGGATCGAATGGCAGGGTTTTGTAGATACTGGGATTGATCGCCATGGTCGATGACGTCGCCATCAGCAGCGTGTAGCCGTCCGGCGCCGAACGGGCGACGGCGGCGCCGCCGATGTTGGTCCCCGCCCCCGGCCGGTTCTCGATAATGAACGGCTTGCCGAGGCGCTGTTCCAGCTTCGGAGCAAGCAGGCGGGCGACCATCTCCATGCCGCCGCCCGGACCGGTCGGCACAATGATCGTGACCGGTTTCGCCGGGTAGTCCTGCGCATGCGCCGGCGCGACCACAGAGAGGACGAGACCGACAATCAGGCCTAACGCGCGCGCAGCCATCGTCACCATCACGTCCCTTGTCAGGGTTTCAGCTTCAACAAGGCATCCGCGTTGCCGTGAGTGAGCTTG
The DNA here is from genome assembly GCA_026400395.1 of Alphaproteobacteria bacterium. Classification (GTDB taxonomy): domain Bacteria; phylum Pseudomonadota; class Alphaproteobacteria; order Rhizobiales; family Xanthobacteraceae; genus Z2-YC6860. Next base: position 12,159 of record JAPLPD010000326.1, read on the forward strand.
GCCATGTCGGATGGTGAGAGCGCGACCTCGTTGAGAAACTTCCGTCCCGCCGCGTTCGGCGCGAACGGATAGTCGATCGAGAACATGATGCGGTCGATGCCGAAGGTCTGCAGCGCGGCGATGAACGGCGGCTGGCTGAAGATGCCACTCGTGGTGATCCAGACCTGATCGAGGACTGCGCGGCTGACCGGGCGCTTGAGATGTTCGACATCGGCGGCGGCGACCTCATCGATGCGAGCCAGCATGACCGGCAGCATTTCGCCCATGTGGCCGATGATGATCTTGAGCTTCGGATGCTTATCGAGCGTGCCGGCCATCGCCATGCGCAGCACCTGGATCGCCACCTCCGAATGCCAACCCCAACCGGCGGTCGAAAGCACGCGGTCGATGCCGTCGGGGAGGCCCGCGTAATACGCGTCATACACAACAGGCGGCGGCAGATGCGGGTGGATATAAATCGGCACGTCGAGTTCCACAGCGGCGGCAAGCAGGCCGTCGTAGCTCGGATGGTCGAGGAAACGCCCATCGGTGGTGCCGTTGGTCAGCGCGCCGACAAAGCGCAACTCCTTGACGCAACGGCGCAGTTCGGCGGCGCAGGCGTCGGGGCTGGCGAGAGGCAGCGTGGCAAAGCCGGCAAAGCGGGTCGGATGCCTGGCAATGGCAGCGCCGAGATGGTCATTGACCTCCCGCGCCAGCGCCACGCCGTCCGGGCCGGGCACCAGATCCGGACCGGGGCCGCCGGCCGAGAGCACCTGCATGGTGACGCCGGTTTCGTCCATCGATTTCAGCCGCACGTCCCCGAGTTCGGGCAGCAGTTCCATCAGGTTGGGCCGGCCGGGAATCGGCTTGCGGGCCTTGAAGCCCCGGCGCGCGATGGCGGCGGGATCGATCTTCTTGACCGCGGACGGGACCGAAAAATGCTCTTCGAGTGCGACAACGCGCATGGCAAACTTCCCTTTCGAATAAAAACCGACGATGGCGGACGCAACGAGCGCGGCTTATGACGCCGCGGCCTTATTGCGGTTGGCGGCGATCCGCTCATCGACCAGCGCGACCTGATCGTCGATCGCCTTGAGGCTGAGCCCCTTCTGCTTGGCGATCAGTTGCACCAGCTTGTCGGCCCGCTCGATGTTCGGCGCACCGTTCTGCAGAGCACGCGCGGCCGAGGCCGGCCGCACCAGCGACTGTGCCGCGGCGGCGTATTTCTCATAAGGCACGAGATCGGCCGGATTGGCGCCGAGCTTGACGCAAAGGTCGAAGACAAAATCGTAGACCGCCTTCGAGGTCTCCGGATCGGAGTGCACCGCCTCCTGCGCGGTCCGCATACCGTCCTTGGTGACGCAGCGGTAGTTGCCAGCGAGCAGCATCGACCACTTGGCGAGCGGCACGAAGATGCCGTCATAAACGCGCAGCTTCACCGGGAGTTCGATCTTGGTGCCGTCACCTGGATCGAAGCGGATCGCGTCGATCTCCTTCTCGATCTGGCGCAAGATCGCGGTGCCTTTCTCGTCGTCGAACCTCGCCGCCTTGAAGTTGGTCGGCAAGGTGACCATCAGCACGTTGACCTTCTCGTCCGGCGGGCGGATCGCTTGCGGGTCCGGGCTGCACAGCGTCAGGTATTTCGGATCGAAGCTGTCCCACACGCGCGCATCGGTGTAGGCGGGCTCCAGCGCCGCGTAGTCGAGGCCGGGAATGCGCTTCACATAAGGCAGCGGCGGCATGTTCATGATCGACATGCAGGGCACCTTCGACTTCGCCACCGCGTCGAGTAGCTCCTTCACGCCGGGCGAGCGGTATTGCGGCTCCTGCATGGCAAGGCAGATCAGGTCATAGTCTTTCGGATTGACGCCGGTGGCGGGACCGGCCGTCACCTTGCCGGGCAGCTTCTGCGAATCGAGCAGGACCGGGTCCTTGCGGCCCTTCACCGGCATGCGGACCTTGAACCCCTCGGCGTTGATCAGGTCGGCCTCGGCCGGCAAGCAAATGTGATGAATCTTATGGCCGCCGAACAGCATCTTGGAGGCGAGCAGCGAGCCATAGGCCGCACCCAGGATCAGAATATTGTATGGCATGACGGTTCGCTCCCTGCGTCGATGAAAATCCAGAATGATCAGGCGCTTGGACGCCTCCGTTGCCGGCAACATTATTGCGGCGGGTCGCGCGATGCAATGTGAACCGGCAGCCTCCCACCTTTCGTCCGCCGCCCTTCGCGCACCGGCCCCATCTGGGACAGGTGAACCCGACAACGCGCCATGTTAAACTGTACGTCCAACCCGGAGTCCGCGCATGAAAAAGCTCGTTCTTGAAACCACCGCCCCGTTCCAGGGATTGCCGGAACTGGTCGCCGACAAGGAAGGCTTGTTCGCCAAGGAAGGTCTGCAGATCGAATGGGTCGAGCGCGAGAGCGAGGACAAGCGTACCGAAGTCGGGGTGAACAGTCCGAAGGGGCTCGATCCGTTCTCCAGCCACGGCAAGATGCTCGAACAGGGCAAGGCCGACATGTACAACGCCTGCGAGTGGGGCAACTACTGCCGTGTCCAGGACACGCAGGTCGGCAGCCGCCAGGTCGGCCGGCGCGGCATTGTCACCTACGCCGCCATCGTCGTGCGGCCTGACTCGCAGGTGTTTACCGCGCAGCAACTCGCCGGCAAGACCGTGGGCATACCGTTCTACTTCGGCACGCATTATCTCGCACTGCACCTGCTTGAAGGCTTTATGCCGCGCGAGGACATCAAGCTTTGCCGCACATCGAACGGCTCGCGCCAGCGGTACGACGCCATGATGCGCGGCGACATCGAGGCGACCACCTTGACCGAGCCTTACGTCACCCTGGCGGAGAAGAACGGCTGCCGCACGATCTGCGAAGCATTCTATCACGGCACCGAAGTGGCCTCGGACCGGGTCGATGCGGAGACTTACAGCGCGTTCAACCGCGCGGTGCGAGAAGCGGTGAAGCGCATCAACGCCCACAAGGCGAAGTATCTCTCCTACTTCATCGACTATCACGCCAAGAAGGACGCCGACATCGCCGCTCTCAAGCCGCAGGATTTGCGCGCCAGCCGAATCGTGGTGTGCGACCCGGCGCCGATCCCGCTGGACGAGATGCAGCGTACCTACGAATGGCTCAAGAGTTGGGGCATGCTGGAGCAGACGGCAACGCCGCTGGCGCTGGTCAATCTGCAGGTTCAGAAGGCCGCCCACGCGGTCGCGGCGGAGTAGCGCTCAAGCGCCTCTACGTCATTCCGGACGCCGCGATAGCGACGATCCGGAATCCAGAACAAATTCGGAATCTGCGTCTGGATTTCGAGTTCGCACTTGGCGCACCGCGGAATGACCGCGGCGATACCGCGAGCTAGTTCGTTCCGTCGGGCGAACTGGTCGGCCGGTCGCCCGGCACCGACGATGGAAACGCCGTCGGCCGTTGCGCGATCGGCGTGACCGCCGGACCGGGCTGCGTCATCGGACGCGAAGCACGCGGCGGCAATTTGGTCTTCGCCAACGGGTGCGTTTTCGCAGCGCGGGACTTTTTGGCCGCAGGCTTGGCCTTCGATTTCGCCTTTGCTTTGCGGGCCGGCTTGCGCGCGGCGGCCTTCTTGCGGCGCGCCGGAGCGGCGCGTTTTTTCGACTTCGCGACTTTCTTCTTTGCCTTGCGCTTCTTGGCCATCGCCGCCTCCAGTTGTTTCTAGCCGCCCACTCTTGCCTTCAATGGCTCCGGCACCGGCCCGCCGGTCGCCCAGTCGATCAACTCGACCGAATGCACCACCGGGATCCCCGTGCCCGACGCAATCTGAGCGATGCAGCCGATATTGCCGGCAGCGATGATATCAGGCGCGGTCTTTTCGATGTTGCCGATCTTGCGGTCGCGGAGTTGACCGGCGATCTCCGGCTGCATGATGTTGTAGGTGCCGGCTGAGCCGCAGCACAGATGCGCTTCGGGAATGTCCTTGACCACGAAGCCACAAGCCGCGAGCAGGTCCTTCGGTTCCCGATGAACGCGCTGGCCGTGCTGCAGCGAGCAGGCCGAATGATACGCCACCGTCAGACCGCAGGGCTTTGCCGGCGTCGCGATGCCGAGTGTCGCCAGATACTCCGAGATGTCGCGGGCCAGTGCGGAAACCTTCGCCGCCGGCGCGGCGCAGGCCGGATCGGTGCGCAGCATGAAGCCGTAGTCCTTCACCGTTGTACCGCAGCCGGAGATGGTGATCAGGATGGCGTCGAGCCCCTCGCCTTCGATTTCGCGGCTCCACGCTTCGACATTGGCGCGGGCCTTGGCGAGCGCGCCGGCCTCGCGGCCGATGTGGTGCTCCAGCGAACCGCAGCAGCCCGCGTCCGCCGCGACGACAACCTCGACGCCGTTGCGGTTGAGCACACGGATCGCCGCCTGGGTGATCTGAGGCGCCAGCGCCTCGTTGGCGCAGCCGGCCAGCAGCGCCACCCGCCCGCGTCGCACGCCGCTCGCAGGATGCACGCCGGCCTCGGTCATCGCGCCCGGTGCGCGGAGCGGCGCAAGCCGCGCCGCCGCGGCGAGCGGCATCAGACCGAGCAACGCAAGCAGCGGCGCGAACGGCTTGGCGGCGATGCCCAGCACCGACGCGGCGCGAAGCCGGCGCGGGTACGGCATCACGTTGGCGAGGAACGCCCGCATCAACCGGTCGAGCAGCGGACGCCGGTAGGTCTCCTCGATATGCGCGCGCGTGGTCGACCAGGTGCATGTAATGCACGCCCGAGGGGCAGGTGGTCATGCAGGACAGACACGAAAGGCAGCGGTCGATGTGGGTCACCACCTCCTCGGTGGCGGGCCGGCCGTGCTCCAGCATCTCCTTGATGAGGTAGATTCGCCCGCGCGGCGAATCGAGTTCGTCGCCGAGCAGCACGTAGGTCGGACAGGTTGCCTGGCAGAAGCCGCAATGCACGCAGGCGCGCAGGATGCCGTTGGCCTCCGCGATGGCGGGATCGGCGAGCTGGTCGAGGGTGAAACTGGTTTGCATTACACCCCCGCCCACATGCGGCCAGGGTTGAGCACGCCGTTCGGATCGAAGCTCTCCTTGACGCGCTTGCTGACGCCGGCGAGCGCGCCCTGCTGCGGCTCGAACACCTCGACCGCGGCGCGGGTCGCCGCCGGGGCGCGGACCAGCGTGGCGTGCCCGCCGGTCGCCGCGGCGGCGCGGCGGACGGTGGCCGCGCCTGCGTTCGCCGACGGCGGCAGCGCCGCCCAGATCAGACCGCCGGCCCAGTCGTAAAAGAACTGCGCGCCGGGCGGGAGCTTCGCCGCGAATTCAGCGCCGCGCGCGGGCGTGGTCGAGACGCGCCACAACGGCCAGTCGCCCCACGAGCCGTTCGCCCAGAACGGCGCCGCGTCGCGCACGCTGCGCCAGAGTTTGCGCGAACCCGCCGCATCGACCGCTTCCAGCGGCCCGAAGCGGCGCAAAAGATTCATCAGCGCATCCTGGCGGTGCTTGACCGACGGCGCGAAGCCTTCGACCCGGAAGGCGGTAACTCCCTGCGACACGTAAAGGCCCGCGAAGTGCATCACCATGTTACGCGGCAGATGCGCCGCCGCCGACACGTCGCAGGACGATCCCATCGCCGCCGACATCGCCGCGTTCGCCTGCGCATCGTCGAGGCCCAGCACCAGCGCGGTCGCCTCGGTCTCCGGCGACGGCAGGACCTTGATGGTCACCTCGGTCATCGCCGCGAGCGTCCCGTACGAACCCGCCAGCACCTTGCAGAGATCGTAGCCGGTGACGTTCTTCACCACGCGGCCGCCCGACTTGAAGGTCTCGGCGCGGCCCGACACCGCCGTAACGCCGAGAAAATGATCGCGCGCGGCGCCGACCTTGATTCGCCTTGGACCCGACAGGTTGGCGGCGATCGCGCCGCCGAGCGTACCCGCATCGGCCGCGCTGCCCAGGATCGGACCGTAGTCCATCGGCTCGAAGGCCAACTGCTGGCCCTTGCCCTCGACCAGCGCCTCGATCTCGGCCAGCGGCGTGCCG
>JAPLPD010000085.1 GCA_026400395.1 Alphaproteobacteria bacterium
CATGGCCGCTACGTCATATTCCAGATGGCCGAGGTCGCCGTGCCGAAGGAATTGTTCCAGGAGATTCTGCGGCGGATCGCGGAACTACGGCCACAGCCACCACCAGCGCCTGCGTGAGACGCCCGATGGTCCTGTGTTCAGGAGCTACCGACGGGAGGAGTTTGTCCAGATGCCAGCGAAAATGGCCAGATCAGCCCCTCGACCACCGTTCGGGCTGGCCGAACAGCCGGTAATGCGTCGGCACCTCGCGTCGGTCACACCTCGCGTCGGTCTTGTGGCAAGGCCGTAAAACGCCAATACTCACGCCAGTTCGGGAGTCATCTGGAGAATCCCGGCTCAAGCTGGTGAACGACACCCACGGCCACGACGTCGGCGACAAGGCGATCTTCGCGGTGGCGCACGAGTTGATGAGCGGGGCATGGCACGCCGGCCGGCTGGGCGGTGAGGAGTTCGCCCTGGTGCTCGAAGGGCGCAATCTTACTGAGGCTGCCAAGGTCGCGGAGTTGTTGCGCGCGCGCATCGCGGCACTCCGCATTCCGACAGGCGCAGAGCCATTGTCGCTGAGCTGCAGCTTTGGCGTCAGCGAATGGCGGGGGGGTGACAGCATCGATCTGCTGCTCAAGCGCGCCGATATGGCGATGTACGAGGCCAAGCTTGCCGGCCGCGATCGGGTAATGATCGCGAGCGAGGACTTTGGATCACCGAGCTACCAAAGCGCCGGGCGCGCGGTGCGCGCCTCTCGCCGGGACGGCTAATCGGCTTTCAGCACACGCACGCGTGTGCCGAACGGATCGTTGGTTTCGACGCCGCCTGGAATGGGCTGCAGCGGGGCGTTCGCCGCTTTGATCCGCGCAAGGGTGGCATCGTCGGCCGCGCCGTCCGACTCCACCGAGAACCAGCCGAGCCCGGCGCGATCGTCGTCGCGCCGGCCTGCGCCATCGCTGTGCCAGACGTTGGCGCCGACGTGGTGGTGGTAGCTGCCCGATGACATGAAGGTGGCGCCGCCGCGGCGCCGGGTCAGCTCTAGGCCGAGCGCGCCGCGATAGAATTCTTCCGCCTTGTCGATGGCGCCGACGCGGAGATGGATGTGGCCAACGCGAAGCCCGTCCGGAGCGGCGAGATAGGTCGCGGACGCAGGCTCGATCTCCTTGAGGATCGCCTCGATGTCGAGCTGCTTGGTCGTCATGTTGATCAGCCCGTTCTCCCAGTTCCACCGCTCGCGCGGGCGGTCGTTGTAGACCTCAATGCCGTTGCCCTCGGGATCGTCGAGATAGAACGCTTCGCTGACGCCATGGTCGGAGGCGCCACTGATCGGCGTCTGGTTGCGCACGATATGCATGATCCAGCGGGCGTGATCCTGCCGCGTCGGCATCAGGAACGCGGTGTGATAGAGGCCGGCGTGTGCCTGATCGTCAGGCTTGGCGTTGGGCCGGTGCTCGATCTCCAGCAGGGCCACGCCGCCGGCGCCAAGCAGGGCGAATTTGGCGCTGCGGTCCAGCACCGTCAGGCCGAGCAGATCTCGGTAGTAATTCGTGAGCCGATCGAGGTCGCGTGCGATCAACCCCACGGTGCCGATCCGCAGCGGCGTGCGGTTGGCGAAGGTCGGGGTGGCGGAGGGGTTGGTTGCGTCCATGGAACCCATAATGGCAGCAGTTCGGGCGGTTTCAACAGGCATCGGAGTCAGGTTTCTCCCGGCTGGAATGCTGGCTGCGCCGGGGCCGAACGTGGCTTTTGTGGGCGGTGTTGCATCCCGGTGGCGTAGGCTTGTAATTGGGGCGCGCGCGAGCGAACCATCCGAGGGGATACCCGATGTGGCCGAACCGCCGTCTGATCGACCTGTTCAAGATCGAGCATCCGATCCTGCTGGCGCCGATGGCGGGGGCGATGGATTTCGAACTGGCGGCCGCTGTCGCCGAGGGTGGCGGCCTGGCGTCCCTGCCGTGCGCCATGCTGACGCCGGCCAGCCTGCGCGAGCAATGCGAAAAATTCCGTGCCCGCACGGCACGGCCGCTCAATCTCAACTTTTTCTGTCACACCCCGCCGGTGCCGAACAACGCCCGCGAGGATGGCTGGCGCGAGCGGCTGAAGCCGTACTATCGCGAGCTTGCGATCGATCCGGCGGCGCCGGTGCCGACAAGCAACCGCGCGCCGTTCGACGCGGTCTTCTGTGCGGTGGTCGAGGATATCAAGCCTGAAGTCGTCAGTTTTCATTTCGGCTTGCCCGCGCCGGAGCTGGTTCGGCGGGTGAAGGCCGCGGGCTGCATCGTCTTGAGTTCAGCTACGACGGTCGTCGAGGCGCGCTGGCTCGAACAGCACGGCGCCGACGCGGTGATCGCGCAAGGCGCCGAAGCCGGCGGCCATCGCGGCATCTTCCTGAGCGACAATCTGGCCGGGCAGGCCGGCAGCTTCGCGCTCATTCCGCAGGTGGCCGATGCCGTGAAGGTGCCGGTGATCGCCACCGGCGCGGTGACCGACGCGCGCGGCATCGCGGCGGCTTTCGCGCTGGGCGCTTCGGGCGTCCAGATCGGCAGCGCCTATCTGCATTGTCCGGAATCGAAAATCTCCGCGCCGCATCGGGCGGCGCTGAAGAGCACTCCCGACGACGGAACCGCGCTGACCAACCTGATGACCGGGCGGCCGGCGCGCGGCATCGTCAACCGCGTGATGCGCGAGATTGGCCCGATCAACCCGATCGCGCCGGAGTTTCCTTTGGCCAGCGGCGCGCTTGCGCCACTGCGAGCCAAGGCCGAGGCGGCGGGCTCCGGCGACTTTTCGCCGATGTGGTCGGGGCAGGCGGCGGCGCTCGGCCGGCCCATGCCGGCGGCGGAGCTTACCCGGACGCTTGCCGCCGAGGCGCAGGGGCTATTGCGGCGGATCGGCGGATAACAGGCACGGCACTTGCAATTCGAGCGTCAGCGCCCTTCTATCGCCGCGATCAGATTCGACATCGGAGGCCGGCGGTGAGTTTCGCCACCGGCGGGAATCGGCTGCATGCTGTCTTCGGTTCGAACGGTGGTCGGTGCGGTTACGCTCGTTGCTGCGCTGATAGCGCCGGCGGTGGCAGAGGGCCCGCCGTTCGAGCCGGCGCCAACGTTTTCGATCGAAAAGGTGCCGGGATTTTGGCCGTCCGGCAACAACTACACCATCGTCAATCCGGTGCGCAGCGATGGACTGCTGCTCATCTATACGTTGAAGACATCGTACGGTGGATTCGTCATTCACGGCGTTCAGATGCTGCGCATGCGGATCAACGAACTCGCCGCGCTGCACGAACTCGAAAAAATCGCGAGCTCCGAGTCGTACGGCAAGGCGCTGGTGGACGCGGGCCTGAGTCCGTTCAAATACACCGGCCGGTTGATCATCGCCCCGGCGAAGACGCTCGGCGACACGTTCAACGGCATCGGCGCAATGTTCGGCCGCATCTCCGCCGATCTGTCGAATATCGGCAAGACGCCGGGTGACACGATCTCCGGACTGCTCGGCGTCACCGATCAGCGGCGGAAACTTGCCACCAAGGTCGGCGTCGATCCCTACACGGACTTTCCGCCGCTCGACGCCAAGCTGACGCAATTGGCGCAGGCCGCGGCGGCGGGCGGGCTCACCGTCCAGGCGGCGATGATGGCGGTGCCCGTCACCAAGATCACGATGGTCGTCTCCAACCTCGGCACGGCGAGTTCGATCGAGGGCGTGCAAATCGATGAACTGGCGCGCGACCGCACGGCGTCGCAGATTTTCGACATCACCCGCGAGCGGCTGCACGCGATGGGTGCCGACATCGAACTCACCGAGGCGCTGCTTGCCAACCGGAGCTATACGCCGATCGACATGGCGGCGCTGGTGGCGGCGCTCGACAACATCAAGGGCGTCGAGGACCGCATCGTGTTCCTGCAGCGGGCGGTGCAGATCGACACGCGCTCGCTTGCCTATTTCATGCGCCGCCACGCGGAAATGCTCAAAAACCACCAGACGCGTGGCGCCGGGTTTACCCGCTTCGTGGCGCTCGCCGGTTATCCCTTCAACGTCACGCGGGACAAGCGGATCGTCGGCGTCATGCCCGTCGATACCCTGGCCTGGACGGAAAAGATTGCCGCTGTCATGCGTGAAATCGCGTCCGACGCCCGCCGGCAGTCGGCCGGCGGACGGGTCGATCTACGCATCACCGGCAGGGCCACGCCTCGGGCCCGGAAACAACTCGCGGCGCTGGGCTGGCGGATCACCGAAAACACCCGGTTTTAGAGCAAGGTCTCGGCGACGGTCGCGGCTGTTTCCGGGGCCGTGACCATACTGATGGGATAAGGCAACGGCGGTTGCCGGAGGATTCAACCGTCTGCTATACGCCAATGATAGAAGGTGCTGCTTCGGCGGCCCATTGGGAAGCTTTCGATGTCCATCGACGCCACGACGGTCAAGCGTATCGCCCATCTTGCCCGGGTGGCTGTGGCCGATGACGAGGTCGAGCACCTGAGCGGTGAGATCAACGCTATTCTCGCATTCGTCGAGCAACTCGCCGAGGTGAAGGTGGATGGCGTCGAACCGATGACGTCGGTGACGCCGATGGTGATGAAGAAGCGTGCGGACGTTGTCACCGACGGCGGCGACGCCGACGCCGTGTTGCGCAATGCGCCATCGACCGAGCGCAATTATTTCCTGGTGCCGAAGGTGGTGGAATAAATGTGCATGGCCTGCGAGGAGATGGATCTGCTCTACGCCTATCTCGACGCGGTCGAGGAGGCCAAACGCAAGGCGCAGCCGTGGGAGTGCCAGGTGACGGTGATCCCGCAGGACGGGGAGGCCGTTCCGGCGGCCGCCAGTTCCGCGCAAGCCGCGAAGCCCGCCCGTGCCAGTCAGTCCGTTTTTTCGTGCGACGAGCCTGAATGAGCGAACTGACGACGCTGACCATCGCCGCCGCGCGCGACGGCCTGAAACAGAAGAAATTCTCCGCAGCCGAGTTGGCCGCCGCGCATGTCGACGCGATCGAGAAGGCGCGCACGCTCAACGCCTTTGTCCTGGAGACGCCGCAACGCGCCGCTGCCATGTCCAAGGCCGCTGACGCCCGCCTCGCGGCCGGAACCGCCGGTCCGCTGGAGGGCATTCCGCTCGCCATCAAGGACATGTTCTGTACGGAAGGGGTGCGCACCACCGCGTGCTCGCACATCCTCGATAATTTCGTGCCGACCTACGAGTCGACCGTCAGCGGCCAGTTGTGGCGCGACGGTGCGGTGTTGCTCGGCAAGACCAACAACGATGAGTTCGCCATGGGCTCGTCAAACGAAACCTCGTTCATGGGGGCCGTGACCTCGCCGTGGCGGCGCCGGGGCTCGAATACTCCGCTGGTTCCCGGCGGCTCGTCCGGCGGTTCGGCCGCCGCGGTCTCGGCGCATCTTGCGCTGGCCGCGACCGGCACCGACACCGGCGGTTCGATCCGGCAGCCGGCGGCGTTCACCGGCATCGTTGGCATCAAGCCGACCTACGGCCGCTGCTCGCGCTGGGGCATCGTTGCCTTTGCGTCGTCGCTCGATCAGGCCGGTCCCTTCACTCGCACGGTGCGTGACGGCGCGATCATGCTGCGCTCGATGGCGGGTTACGATCCGAAGGACACAACCTCGGTCGATATCGCGGTGCCGGACTACGAGGCGGCGGTGGGGAAGTCGATCAAGGGCAAGCGGATCGGCATCCCGAAGGAGTATCGCGTCGATGGCATGTCGGCGGAGATCGACAAGCTCTGGGATCAGGGCAGGGCATGGCTCGAGGCGGCGGGCGCGGAGATCGTCGAGGTGTCGCTGCCGCACACCAAATACGCGCTGCCGGCCTACTACATCGTGGCGCCGGCTGAAGCTTCGTCCAATCTCGCCCGCTACGACGGCGTGCGTTACGGGCTGCGTCTGCCCGGCCGCGACATCAACGGCATGTACGAGAACACGCGGGCCGGCGGTTTCGGCAAAGAGGTCCGCCGCCGCATCATGATCGGCACCTACGTCCTGTCGGCGGGCTACTACGACGCTTACTATTTGCGTGCGCAGAAGGTCCGCACCCTGATCAAGAAGGACTTCGAGGATTGTTTCGATCAGGGTATCGACGCGATGCTGACGCCCGCGACACCGTCGGCTGCGTTCGGCGTCGGCGAAAAAGGCGGCGCCGACCCGATTGAGATGTATTTGAATGACGTTTTCACGGTCACGGTAAATATGGCGGGACTGCCGGGCATCTCGGTTCCCGCCGGCCTCGATGGCCAGGGCCTGCCGCTGGGCCTGCAACTGATCGGCCGGCCTTTCGATGAGGAGACGCTGTTTTCGCTCGGTCAGGTGATCGAAGACGCCGCCGGGCGCTTCACGCCGGCGCGCTGGTGGGCCTGAAACGCTCCCCTTAGGGTTGACGATTAACCATAAAAGCCCCCAAAATTGCTCCGTAAACCATTATTGGTAAACGATAATTTAACTATTGCGCCAATCCGCGGGCGCGCCGATAAATAATCCCAAGAGGGCGAAGTCCCTCCACGGGCCAGTTCGGGGTCCTCAGGGGTTGCGTCGTGTATCGTATGCTCAAGCCATTGCGGTCGATTGCGCCCGCCGCCGCGCTTACGGTGTGGCTGGCCGGCTGTGCCTCGCTTGGCGTCAGCGATCCTACCAACCAGCCGATCACAGGCAGCGCCCAGGACGCGTTTGCTTCGAGCCGCAGCGATCCGACCGCCAGCGATGATGTGCTTGTCGGGCTGGCGTTCTCCGGTGGCGGCACGCGGGCGGCGGCATTCTCTTATGGCGTGCTCCAGGAACTGGACCAGACGTCGGTTCGCACCCGCTCCGGCACGCATTCGCTGCTCGACAGCGTGGGATTCGTGTCCGGCGTATCCGGCGGATCGGTTACCGCGGCGTATTACGGCTTGAAAAAGCGCGAGGCGCTGGCCGACTTCCGCGAGAAATTCCTGATCCGCGACGCGGAGCAGGGGCTGAACACCAGTGTCGGTCCAATCTCCCTCATTAAGGCGCTGGGCGGCGGTGTCAACGACGTGCGCACCTTCGCGCAATGGCTCGACAAGAACCTGTTCGAGGGGGCGACCTTCGCGGATTTCCGCAAGACGCCGGGACCGCGGGTCTGGATCAACGCCTCCGATATCTACAATCGCACGCCCTTCATCTACGGCGAGGCGACCTTCATCGCGCTGTGCAGCAATCTTGCGACTTATCCGATCGCCGATGCGGTTGCCGCCTCGGCGGCGGTGCCGATCGTGTTCACTCCGATGGTGATCAAGACCTATCCAAAGGGCTGCACCGATCAGCCGCCCGACTGGCTGACCAAGGCGCACAACAATCCGAACGCGCCGCCGATGCTCAAGGCCTTCGCCGACGCGCTCTACAATTACCACGACGGCACCTCCAAATACGTCAAGCTGCTCGACGGTTGGCTGGTCGATAACTTTGGCCTGTCCGGCTTCACCATCTCGCGACTCTCGGCGAAGTTTGCGCATGAACCGCTGTCGCCGGAGCAGGCGGTGCGGCTCAAGCGCTCCCTCGTCGTCCTCGTCGATGCCGGCCGGGCGCCGTCCGGCGACTGGGCGCAGACCGTTGAAGGTCCAAGCGGCATGGAACTGGTGAACGCGGCGTCCGACACCGCGCTGCAGGCGAGTGTGCGCGCGAGCTACACCGCCTTCGAGCGCGTCATGTCGGATTGGCAGCGGCAGATCGTGGCCTGGCGCTGCGGCTTGTCGCCCGAGTTGCGCAAGCGCTACGGCGCGCCGGCCAACTGGAACTGCCGCGACATCAAGTTCATGGTCAACCGCGTCGCCTTCGAACAACTCGGCCCTGAGCGCGCCAAAATGCTCAACGCGGTCGATACGCGGCTGAAGCTGCCGACCGATCAGGTCGATGCGGTGATCGCGGCGGGCCGCGACGCGCTGCGCGGCAATCCGACGTACCGCGATTTCCTCAAGGGCATGGGTGGCGGCTCCGCGCCGCCTCCGCCGCTGCAGCCGGAGGAGTCGACCCCGGTGGCCGGGATGCCGCAGGGGCGGTCCGCCTCGTTCGCATCGGTGCAATAGCCGCCGACACAGGCCGAATCAGGTGGTTTCCAGTCCGTGCTTCCGCATCACCGCCTTGGCGGCGGGTGTTGTGAGAAACGCCACCAGCGCCTTGGCCGCGTCGGGCTGCGCTGCTCCGGTCTGCAGGCCGGACGAGAAGATCGTCACGCACTGCACGTCGGGCGGCAGCGGGCCAATGTAGTCGACGCCGGGAATGTGGACCAGTTCGCTGACCTGCTGGAAGCCGATATCGACTTCGCCGCTCGCCACGATGGTGCCGATGGTACCGCCGGACGGCACGCCGCGGTGTTTGGGCTTCACCTGCGCGCCGATACCCATGCGGTCGATCAGTCCGGCCATGTAAACCCCGCTCGGGCCGCTGGTGTAGCCGACCGTCTTTGCGGCCAGCAGCGCCTGCTTCAATCCAGCGGCGGTGCTGACGTCGGGCCGCGGCGCGCCCGCGCGCACGGCGATGCCGATGCCGGATTGGGCGAGGTCCACGCGGCTGCCGGAGACGATCTTGCCCTGTCTGATGAGTTCGTCCATCTCGCTGCTGGAGATGACGACGATGTCGTGGCTTTCACCGCCGGTCGCCATCCGCTGCATGATGGCGGTGGTGCCCGCCCAGGCGGTCACCACGGTGTGGCCGGTGCCGCATTCGAACTGCGGCACCAGTTCGAGATAAGCCTCGCGGGTGGCGATCGAGGACAGGACTTTAATTTCCACGGCACGCGCCTCCATTTGCCTGATTGTGATGCCTTGGCGCGGGATTCGACAAGTGGGCGGCCTTGACGTTGCGGCGCTCCCGCGCGATCTGAGGGCGACAGGACATTTGATATGAACGCGCAGAACAAGCCCTCGAAACTGCTCCGTGGCGCGACCGGCGACTGGGAGGTCGTCGTCGGCATGGAGGTGCATGCCCAGGTCACCTCCCAGGCCAAGCTATTCTCGGGCGCTTCGACCGCGTTTGGCGGCGAGCCGAACTCGCACGTCTCTCTGGTCGATGCCGCCATGCCCGGCATGCTGCCGGTGATCAACGAGGAGTGCGTCCGTCAGGCGGTTCGCACCGGACTGGGCCTCAACGCCCAAATCAATCTGCGCTCGGTGTTCGACCGCAAGAACTGCCTCTATCCCGATCTGCCGCAGGGCTATCAGATCAGCCAGTACAAATCGCCGATCGTCGGCGAGGGCGAGGTCGTGGTGACGCTCTCGGATGGGGAGAGCGTGACCGTCGGCATCGAGCGGCTGCACCTGGAGCAGGACGCCGGCAAATCGCTGCACGACCAGCATCCGAACATGAGCGCCATCGATCTCAACCGCTCGGGCGTGGCGCTGATGGAGATCGTCTCCAAGCCCGATCTGCGCTCGTCGGATCAGGCCATGGCGTTTTTCGCAAAGTTGCGCTCGATCCTGCGCTATCTCGGCACCTGTGACGGTGCGCAAGCCCGGCGCGCCGCTCGGAACCCGCTGCGAAATCAAGAACGTCAATTCGATCCGTTTCGTCGGTCAGGCGATCGAGCACGAGGCACGCCGCCAGATCGAGATCATCGAGGACGGCGGCAAGATCGACCAGGAGACCCGGCTGTTCGATCCGAACAAGGGCGAGACCCGGTCGATGCGGTCGAAGGAGGAGGCGCACGATTACCGCTACTTCCCCGACCCGGACCTGCTGCCGCTGGAGTTCGACGCGGCCTATGTCGAGGAACTCAAGGCTCAGCTTCCGGAACTGCCTGACGACAAGAAGGCGCGGTTCACCGCCGAGCATGGCCTGTCGGCCTATGACGCCGACATGCTGGTCGCCGAGAAAAGCCTGGCCGACTATTTCGAGGCGGTGGCCAAGGGCCGTGACGCCAAGGCCGCGGCCAACTGGGTCATCAATGAGCTGACCGGCCGCCTCAACAAGGAAGGCAAGGACATTGCCCACAGCCCGGTCGATGCCGCTCAACTCGGCGCCGTGCTCGATCTGGTCCGCGACGGCACCATCTCGGGCCGGATCGCCAAGGATCTGTTCGAGATCGTCTGGAGCGAGGGGGGCGACCCCCGCACGATCGTCGAACAGCGCGGCATGGCGCAGGTCACCGACATGGGCGCCATCGAAAAGGTGGTCGATGAGATCGTCGCCAAGAACCCGGACAAGGCCGCCGACCTGAAAACCAACCCGAAGGCGCTCGGCTGGTTCGTCGGGCAGGTGATCAAAGCCTCTGGCGGCAAGGCCAACCCGCAGGCCGTGAACGAGTTTCTGAAGCGCAAGCTCGGACTTTGATGCGGTGCACGCGGCGGCGGAAAGTTTTCGCGCGCGTGCTCCTTCGGCTATCGCCAAACGCTTCGCTCGGATGTCTCGGCGCGCGTGCAAGACACCGCGAAGCGAATCACCCGGCGCGCGATTCGCTCGTTTTCGATCGAGCGCACCACCGCGCAACGCCTTCGCGGGCGCATCTGTGGAAAAAAAATTTGGCCTGGGTAAAACTGACCCAGCGCCACTGTTTGCGATGTTGCGCGCTTGCTTCGATTGCAATTTTCTGCGTGCGCGAAAAAACAAAACGCAATGCCGATATGCGCAAAAACATCGGCCAAATCAGTGTTTTTGATGTTTCGAAAAAATCGCGTTGTGGTACACGCGCATGCTTGCGTCGATATCGCGCGCGATGCGGATGCGCTGCTGGGTCGGCGCGAACCAAGGTGGGTTCTGGGGTCGCGTACACCGTCCGTTAAGTGGACTCGGTGTTTTTTCCGTCGCGCTAGTGTAATCCGGATGCAGTGCACGTCGATTCGCGGCGGCACTGTTCCGACATCGCCACATCATCGTGGCTAGGAGGGCAGCAAATGGCGAAGAAGAAGAAAGCTAAGAAGGCAAAGAAGACGGCGCGTAAGAAGAAGTAGTTTACGCCGTATCTAAACTTTGCGCTTCACGTCATACAGCTTCGGAGAGTGTCACGAGTTGATTTCAGAATTGACCTGAGACCTCCCGAGGCTGATAGAAGGCAGAGGGCGTAGACGAGACACTTAGTCTCGTCCACGCCCTCGGGCGTTTTGGAGGGCGCGTTCGCTCATCCCTTCAAGCACGGGCTCATGAACTTGCGGTATTCGGCGCGGCCCTTGACCTTCTTTTCCTTTTTGTAATCGCCCCACTTCGCCGCGCAGTCCTTCATCTTCATCTGCTGCGCCGTGAGTTCCTTCTTGGCGGTCTTGCCGGCTTTCTCGGTCTTTTCGGCCTTGGCCTTCTTCGGTTTCTTGGTGTCGGTCTTCTCGGTGGCGGCTTGCGCGAACACGGGCGTCGCCGGCGCGGCGAGCAGGGCGGTTGCAAGCGCCGCCGCCAACAGATGCTTGAACATCATCAACTCCTGGATTTGAAATGAGGTGACGGGCTAACAGGCGTAAGCCTACGACCCTTCGTTCATGGTGGGAAGCATCCGATGGCAGGCGCGCGCATCCGCAGAGCAACGAAGCCGATCGATCTCTACTACTGGCCGACGCTGAACGGCTGGAAGATATCGATCATGCTGGAGGAGTGCCGGCTGCCGTACAACGTGATCCCGGTGAACATCGCGGCCGGCGATCAGTTCAAGCCGGAGTTCCTGGCTATCTCGCCGAACAACCGGATGCCGGCCATCGTCGATCACGATGGGCCGGGCGGGCGCCCGATCCCGGTGTTCGAGTCCGGCGCGATCCTGCAATACCTCGGCCGCAAGACCGGGAGGTTCTATCCGGCGGGTGAACGCGCGCGGGTCGCGGTCGATGAGTGGCTGTTCTGGCAGATGGCCAACCTCGGCCCCAAGGCCGGCGAGACCAATCACTTCCGCCGATATGCCCTCGATCAGATTCCCTATGCGCTGGATCGGTTCGGCAATGAGATGAACCGTTTGTTCGGCGTGATGGACCGGCGATTGAAGGATCGCCGCTATCTTGCCGGCGCCTATTCGATCGCCGACATGGCGTGTGTCGGCTGGATCAGGCTCTTCGAGCGGCAGCAGGAAAAACAACACGGCGCGGCCTTCGCGGAGTTTCCGCATCTGAAGCGTTGGCTTGCCGCGGTGCGCGCGCGGCCCGCAGTCCAGCGCGGCATGCACGTTCGCGTCGAAGAGGCGAGCCGGGTAGATGTCGCCGATCCGAAGGTGCGCGCCGTGCTGTTCGGGCAGCGCGCCCGCTGATTGTGCGCGCGCCTGAACCTCTCATGTTGGCCGTTGGTTATCGGCGAACGAAGAGGGACGGTTAGCGCCGTGTCACCGCGTTGCTGGAATCGAGCAACCGCAAGGGCTTGCGTCCTTAACGGTCGGTTTCAGCAAGCCCGCACCCTTGAATCGTTCACATCCGATTCATCGAGACAATTAAAGCGCGATTCAAATTTTCGCTCGATGATCGCGTCATCGGATCGGGGACACGGTCCGAGGAGAGCGCGGCACCGGACGGGACGGGCGCGCGGACAGGGAGTAGGAGTTATGGTTCATCTGGAAATGCTGGAGACGCCGGCGGAACTCGTGCAGGGCTTCATCACCGCCGACATGATGTTCGAGCTTGGCATGATGCATGCGAGCGGCCGCGAGGTTCCGGTCGATCTCATCACGGCGCACAAGTGGTTCAACATCGCGGCGATGAAAGGTCATGGCGAGGCGGCGCAGCTTCGCCGCGAGGTCGCGGCCGAAATGCAGGACGCCGAGATCGGCCAAGCGCAGCGCGCGGCGCGCGATTGGCTGAAGGCGCACCCGGCGCAGGTGGTGCACCAGCCGATGGTTCTGCGCGCCGCCGCGTAAATCCGATCAAAGTCTGCCGTTTCGCGTCCGGATGCGCCCTCGGGGGGAGGGCACGTTCCGGGCGCGAACCATTTTCGCCGCAGCCTCAGTCAATGTTTGACGCGAAACCGACGAAACTATAGGGCTTTGCGCGACGGAGAGGTGGCCGAGTGGCTGAAGGCAACGGTTTGCTAAATCGTTGCATGGCAACTACGCCAATGTCCTTTTTCTCTAAATATTTCAGAATCTTGTGGGTCGTTCCTAACCAGTCAATTTCGGCTGCTGTGTCCGTTTTTGTGTCCCCGGCGCGTACTTTGCTGCGCGCCATTCCTCCGGGGTGAAGAACTTCCGATAGCCTTCGGTTGTGGTGATGCTCTCGTGGCCGAGGCGGTCCTGCAAGTCGTACAGACTGCCGCCGGCGCGCACATACTCGACGGCATGCAGATGCCGCAGATCGTGGAAGCGGAAGGTCCGGAAGCCAATGTCCATCCATTCTCGATTAGGCTGCGCCTGGACGAGTTCCTGCAGCGGGGGGCGGTCTTTGGCCGTGGTGCGATGTTTAGCGTCATAGGCGGCCAGGAAAACGTCCTGCACCATCATGGCAAAGCGACTGGACAGATTGCGGTAGGGCTGGCCGTCCGAATGCCAGAACAGCCACTTGCTGCCGACGAAGGCGGGCAGCGCCCTGAGCAGGTCGCAGCCGCCTGGGTGATGTCGGGCCGGCCTTCCTGGTCGAAGGTCCGTGAAAGCCGAGAGGTCAGGGTTGCGGCTACCGCTCCATCCAGCGCCTCCTTTGGATCGTGTCTGTAGATCGGCTGCTGACCTCGGCCGATTACGTAGTTCGCCGGCTTTCCAATCTGCGTATGGAGCACCACCTGCTGGCATCGATCGAGTACCTCGACGTCAACCTCGGTGGTCTTGATGGCATTGATGTGCGCACCGGGAGCCAGCCATTCGTATCGGACCACGGGCGTGACGCTGTTGGTTGCCGAGCCGACGATGTCGGCGCCGCGCATCGCGTCGCCGGGATTGTCGACGGCACGAACCGTGATGCCGAGACGTTGGCGAAGCGTGTCGAGCGGCACCAAACCGTCGTTTAGCCCAGCAGGTTCGTCGGAAAATTCGCGCGTTTGAGCACGCCGTCTCGTGCCTCCTGCATGTTGGCCAGAATCTTTGGCATGTCGACGCCGACCAGTGAGCCACGCCACTTCTTGACTTGGCCGGCGATGAACACCGCCTCGACATGGCTCGGACCCATCAGCCCAACGACCGAACCGTAGGCGTTGTTGAGCGGCCAGATGTCGATGCTGTCAGCCTTCAGCACCAGAAGGTCCGCCTCCTTGCCTGGCGCGAGCGTGCCGACCTTACTGTCGGCGTTCATAGTGCGCGCGCCATTGATGGTTGCGAATTCGAGCAGTTCTCGACAAGTCAGAAGCTTCGGCGCGTTCTTGTCGCCATTCACCTCGCGCTGGTAGACGCCATAGCGCTGCACCACGCCGGTCATTCGCATCATCGAGAACATGTCCGATGTCAGCGTCACGGCGTGGTCGGAGGAAAGACTTGGCTGCAGACCGACATCGAGCACGTTCTGGACCGCCGGAATGCCATGGCCCATCGTCATCTCGATGCCGGTCGAGAGCGAGACGTGGCAACCGGAGTCTTTGATGAGCTTCAGCGGCTCGGGTGGCATGTGCAGCAGGTGGATGAATTCGTCGCCCGCCTTCAGCAGGCCAGCTTTTTGCAAGATTGCCAGCCGCGCGCCGTCATCGCGCTGCGGCAGCGTGTTGCGCAGATGAGCGACCACTGGCACGTCATTATCGCGCGCCACCTGGAACTGCCTGGGATCGGGACCGACGCCAAGCGCCAGGGTTAGCAACTGATCCTTGGAACTGAAATACGTCTTCTTCAGCCGCGTCACGTCTTGCGGGTTCTTCATGTCCGGTCCCGGCGCGCCGGCCGAATAGCCGAACACCGCGCGGATGCCTGATGTCTGCATCGCTTTGATCAGCGCGTCCGAGTGTTCCGGCGTGTTGTTGACTTGCGACACGTCGACCACGCCCGTGGTGCCCATGTCGATCATGCCGAGCGCCGTCGCCAGCATGCCGATATAGGCGTCCTGCACCGTATAGGCCGGCGTGATCTTCGCAATGATGTCGCGGTTGTAGTCCGGATCGACCCGGCCGTTCGACAGGATGTTGCGCAGGATGCCCTGATACGAGTGGCTGTGGGTGTCGATGAACCCCGGTGTGATGACCCGGTTCAAAGCATCGACCACAAAAGCATCCGACGCCGCGATATCAGGGCGGATCTCGCGGATCCTGCCGTCCTCGATCAGCACGTCGGCCTTGGCGAAATCGCCGAGCTGGCGGTCCATGGTCAGCACCACGCCGCCTTTGAGTAGAATGCGACGCGAGCCCTGCAGGCGGTTCAACTCCGTTCCGGTGTCTTGCGCGGAGGCGGTGGACGGAGTGGCTCCAGCCGCGACGAAGCCGGCGCTCACCTTCAGGAAACTGCGGCGTGATGTGTCATGCTCATGGCTCATCGGGCTTCTCCGCTAGGATTATTGTGGTTTCAGAATGTCGCGCGTGCGCTGCGCAAGTTCGGGCGGCGTGCTCATGATCCGCGTGACCAGCGCCTGGACGTCCTCGCCGCGGACCGGATTGATCTCCATGCCGAGCTTGGCCGCATCGGCCAGGAAGGCCTCGTCGTTCACGGTCGCGTCAAACGCGCGGCGCAGCGTGGCGAGCCGCTCGGGCGCTATCCCCGGCGGCGCAAAGAACGGCCGCGACATGCCGAACTTGGCAAACACGATTTCCATGACTTGGCGGTCGTCGGGCGTGCGGGCGAGATCGATCGCCATCGGCACATCCTTGAGTTCGGCGTGCGGCTTCATGCCCATTTGAAAAAGGATATTGATAGTCTTGTCCTTGATCCACCGCGGCCGCGTCGACGTCAGCGTGGTCCAATCCTTGCCGGCTTCCCCCTGTACCTCGCCGTTTTCGACCGCGAGGTCGACCTCAGCGGCGCCGGGATAGCCGTGCACCACCTTGAACTTTGTGCCGAGCAGCCGGTTGCTCAGCATCGCCAGTACGTAGCTGTCGGACGAGGTGGCGCTGGCGCCAAGGATCGCCGGCCGCTCGGTCGCATCCTTGAGCGTCTTCACGGGCGCGGTATGCCACGTCACCGTGACGAACACGGTCTGGGTGATGCTGCCGACCCAGCCGAATTTCGTCGCGTCAAACAGCGCGTTCTTGCCGCCATCCGACAGTGTCTGGAACAGCTTTTCGAATGCCAGCCCGTTCTGCACAGTGGCGAACTCGGATCCGTCGGTGGGCGCCTTGTTGTAGATGTAGTTGGCGAGCGCCAGCCCGCCCGCGCCTGGCATGTTCTTGGGAGTGACCGTCGGATTGCCCGGCAGGTGGCGGCCGATATGCCGCGCCAGCGCGCGCGCATAGATGTCGTAGCCGCCGCCCGGAGTGGTTCCGATCAACACCGATACCTGCGATTGCGCGTGTGTAGCACCGGCGCAGCAAGCGAAGCCGGCCGCGATCACCGCAACACGCAACGCTTGGACCGCCCGCATCATGACGAAGCTTTCAATCGTTAGGGCAATTCCGCCAGCAGCCGACCGTGACCCGGTTTGGTTTCGCGCACCGCGAGGTGCTTGTGGATGGTCCAAGCCTCGGCAAGCGTCGCGTGAACCACAGGCACTTGGAGATCTTTCTCCAGCATCTCGACGACGCGCATGGTCTGCCAACCGCCGCCCTGGATATAAATTCCATCGGCGCCTGGATTCTTCCGGAACAGCACCTTGATGTGCGAGTACAATCGCTCGACCGAAATCTGCGCGACCTGATCGAACGGTACGTCGATCGGCTCCATCGACAGCGCCTCGAAGCCCGCGGCCGTCATGTAGTCGAGTACGATTTTGTTCTGCAGTGCCGAATAGCTCGCGCCGATGAACCTCTTGATCTTCATCGCGCGCAATCCCGCAACTTGCATCTGCGGGTCGGTTATCACGGGCGTCTTGAACTTCTTTTCCCAGTCGTGGGTCAGCTCCGCTTCTTTTTCCGGGCCGAGCAGCATGAATGGCGGCGCGCCGGTCAGCATGATGAGGTCGACGCCCTGCTCGGCGAGCTCCGAGGCGAATTGCTGATAGAGCGGGATCGAGGCGAGGAATTCCGCGTTGCTGCCGGCCTTGAAGTTCAGCATCAGCGGCACGATGCCGATGCCTTCCGGCAGGATGCGGATCAGCTCTTCGAGCGTGCCAGGTCGCCGGGTCGGCCGGACCATTCCGACAACGCCGCGCCACAACGTGAAGCTCATCGGCCACGCTCCCGAATGTATCTGCCATTGTAGGCTGCGCGCCCAGCGCGGCACAACGGGCCGTGAGCGGTCGTCCGCATGCACATCGTCGCCATGCGGTGATTGAAAACAACCCCACCCTGGTGGGATAAAGCACCAGGGTGGGGTTTCGAGGGGAGTTTGCGATGTATGCGTGGCGCGCGCGGATCGGGCTGATCAAGCCGACACACCGGGGCAAGAGCTTCCATTTCTGGTACAACCATGCGCCGGCCGGCGTCGAAATCGTGCCGACCTTCGTGGGCTTCCGTCGCAGCGATCGCCAGACCTTCGAGAAGGGTTTTGAGCGGATCGAGGAGATCGCCGACGACCTGAAGGCGGTCGGTTGCCAGTTGATCTCGCTTTCTGGCACGCCACCCGTTTTGCTCAAGGGCCTCGACTTCGAGCGCGAATGGCGGGACCGGCTGTCGCAGAAGATCGGCCTGCCGGTGATCTCGCAGATGGAGCCGCACGCGCTCGCGCTGGTCGCGCTGGGCGTCAGGCGCGTCGCGCTGGCAACCTACTACGGCGACGAGCTCAACAACGCCATCAAGCGCTACTTTGACCGTTTCGATATCGAGGGCATTGTCATGGGCGGGCTGAGCGTAACGGGCAAAGAGGATGCGCTTTATACGACCTCGCTGATGGCGCTCGACGAGGTGTCCTATATGCAAGTCTATCAATACTGCAAGGCTGGCTTCCAGTCGATCACGCCGAAGGTCGATGCGATCTACATCAACGGCGGCGGTTGGGACGCGCCGCCGGCCATCGACATGCTGGAGCGCGATCTCGGCACCAAGGTGGTGTTCGCGCTCGCCGCCGAGATGTGGCAGGCGTATGGGCGGCTGGCAATCGATCCTGTGATCCGCGATTGCGGCGTGTTGCTGCGCGACAATCCCGCTGTACCGGCGGTCTGAGGGGCATCATCATGGCATTGCCGACGAAAATCATCGTGACCGGCGCAGCGCAGGGCATTGGCCGGGCCGTGGCGCTGCGGCTCGCCGCGCCCGGCGCTCACATTGCCGTCTGGGATGTTCTGAAAGATGCGGTCGTGGAGACCGCGAAGCTCTGCATGGATCAGGGCGCGGTCGCGCGAGCCTATGCGGTTGACGTCGGCGATGCCGACCAGATCGAGAAGGCGGTCGCAGCTTTCGAAACCGAGTGGGGTAAGCCCGATGGGCTCGTCAACAATGCAGGCATCTTTCCGCGTTCCCGAGCGCTCGACATGAAGCTCGAGGAATGGGATCGCGTCCTGCGCATCAACCTGACCGGCACCTTTGTTACGGCGCGCGCCGTCGCGGCGCGCATGAAGGACGCCGGCAAGGGAGCCATCGTTAACACAGCGTCGGGTCGTGCACTCGCCGGCGCGGCCAATGGCGCGCATTACTCGGCCACCAAGGGTGGCATCCTGGCGCTGACCAAATCCCTGGCGCTCGACTGGGCCGGATACGGCATCCGCGTCAACTGCGTCATTCCAGGCCTGAGCGACACCGCGCAGCCGCGTGTCGAGATGGGCGACAATGAGCTTTACGCCGCGGGCGCAAAGATCCCTCTCGGCCGCATCGGCCAGCCGCAGGATATCGCCGCCGTAGTGGCATTCCTGCTCAGTGACGATGCCGGCTACATGACGGGGCAATCGGTGGCGGTGAACGGCGGCGCCATCATGGTTCCATGACCGACGGTGGGTTTACTGGTTGATCGTCACCCCGGTCTCGCGGATCACATCGCCCCATCTTTTGGCATCCTCGCGCATCGCCTGGGCCATCTCGTCGGGGGTCGAGGCAAGTATCTGCATCCCCTGCGGTGCCAGCGCCGCGATGAACTTCGGATCGGACGAAGCCTTTTTGATCTCGCGCGACAGTCTGTCGATGATGGCCGGCGGCGTTTTCGCCGGCGCGAGCATGCCGAACCATGAGCGCACTTCGAAACCCGGAAGGCCAGCCTCGTCGGCGCTCGGAACATTCGGTAGCAGCGGCGACCGCTCCGGCGCGGCGATCACATAGGTGCGGAGATTGCCGCCTTCGATCTGCGATCGGGCCGACGAAATCCCGAACAACGCCAGGTCGATTCTGCCGCCCAGCAGGTCGGCCATGGCGCCGGTGGTCGCGCGATAAGGTACATGCACGATATCGGTTTTGGTCAACAGCTTGAACAGTTCCATGCCGATGTGAAGCTGTGTGCCGACGCCGGTCGAGGCGTAGTTGAGCTTGCCAGGATTGGCTTTCAACAGCGCGATCAGGTCCTTGAGGTTGTCGGCCTTCACGGCCGGATTGCTGATCAGCACCAGCGGCAACCGGGTGACTAGGCTGACCGGGGCGAAATCGCGGAAGGGGTCATACGACAGGTTCCTGTACAGGCTCGGGTTGATGGTCACGGTCGAGTCGACCACCATCATCAACGTGTGGCCGTCGGGTGCGGCCTTGGCGAATTGCCCCGCAGCAACGCTGCCGTTGCCGGCTGGCTGATTCTCGATGATGACCGGCTGATGCAGCGCATCCGAAAGTCGGTCGGCGACGGTTCTCGCGACGAGATCAAGCGCGCCGCCCGCTGCCGTCGTCACCACGAGCTGTATCGGTCTCGACGGATAGGTGTCCTGCGCCCGGACTGGCGACATCAGCGCCAAGCCCAGCCCCGCCAATGTGATGATATGTCTTCCGCTCTTGTGCATGTCTGTGCGTCCCCAAACATCTCAGCATCGCGACTCTAGCCGAAATCGATACCTTCTGCAGCGCGGAACGGTTGCAATCGCCCATTCAGCTCGCGCGATTTTCTTACAAGAACGGGAGAATCGGCTTCGCTGTTGCAGCAAGGAATCCTGATCGAGCACGCCACGCGCAATATTTGGTGCTGCAAGGATTGCGGCAGCGAAGTGGCTGTAGACGAGCTCACGCTCGCGTTTACGATCCAGCTTCGCATTCTCGATGTCGAACAGGCGGCGCTGAAGTCTGCACATACTCAGCGCGACTTGGCCTGACAGGGTTGTGACGGCGCCGAGTTGATTTGATGGTCGGTTGGCAAGGGTTGCAGCGGCTCGGCCTTAGCTCGGGCGCTGGCGCGATCATCCGGTATCTGGCTCTGTGCGAAAATCATGAATTCTGCACAAATCGATCGACGTTGATTGTATTGGGCGGATTCTGTGTATTTCATATGCTCGAAATGAAGGTGGATACGGGGAACCACACCGGATGCTATCGTCCATACATTTCCAGCATTTGATTGAATA
>JAPLPD010000095.1 GCA_026400395.1 Alphaproteobacteria bacterium
CAAAGACGTGCGTGGCCGGGACAATGCCCGGCCACAACGAACATAATAGACGCGCTTCGACAGGGAGGCGACTCATGACCGGCACGCGGGTGACCGTCGCGGCGCTTCTGGTGGTCGCGCTCGCCGCGCCCGCTTCGTGCCAGTCCTATCCGACCAAGCCGATCAAGCTGATCGTGCCATTCGGCGCGGGCGGCCCGGTGGACGTCATGGGACGCCTGGTGGCGCAAAAACTCTCGGCCAGCGTCGGCGCCACGATCGTCGAGAACCGCCCCGGCCAGGGCGGCACGGTAGGGTCACGCACGGTCGCAACGGCAGAGCCGGACGGCTACACGCTGATGGTGGCGACCTCGACCACCGTGGGTCTCAGCGCAAACCTGTACAAAACTCTCGACTTCGATCCGGTCAAGAGTTTCGCGCCGATCGCGCTCATTTCCAGTGTCCCGGCAGTGCTAGTGGTGCGCCCTTCACTGCCGATCAAGACAGCGCAGGAGCTCATCGCCTACGCCAAGGCCAATCCCGGCAAGCTCAACTTCGGCTACCCGACCGGTACGCTGCCTCATCTCACCGGCGAAATGTTCAAGGTGCGCGCCGGAATCGATGTGGCGTTCATTCCCTACAAGGCCGCCAATCAGACCGTCATCGACCTCGTCGCCGGGCAGATCGACTACGCCTTCGAGCCGGCCTCGGTGCTGCTCAGCCACATCACCGATGGAACGATGCGCCCGCTCGCGGTCACCAGCCGGGCGCGGCTACCGCAGATTCCCGATGTGCCGACCTTGGATGAAAGCGGCCTCAAGGGCTTCGAGTCGGTGTCGTGGAGCGGCATCGTCGCGCCCGCGCGCACACCTGCCCCGATCGTCGACAAGCTCAATGCTGCAATCAACGCCGAACTCAAATCCGGCGACATGCGCGACACCCTGCTCCGGCTCGGCGCCGAGGTGAAGGCGGGCACGCCCGCGGATTTCGCCGCCTTCGTCGCCGACGAGGTGCCGAAGTGGGCGGAAGTGATAAAGTCATCCGGAATGAAGCTGGATTAGGGGGACGCGCGATGATGATCGACCGACGCGCACTACTGGGAACCGCCGTGCTCACGCTCGCGGCCGGCGTAGCAAGCGGCCAGGACAAGTATCCAAGCAAGCCGATCCGGCTGATCGTTTCGTTTCCGCCGGGTGGCCCGCTCGACGTCATGGCGCGCCTCACCGCGCAGTCGCTCACGGGCCCGCTCGGCCAGATGATCGTCGACAACAAACCCGGCGCCGGCGGGACACTGGCCGGCCGGGAGGCGGCCCGCGCCGAGCCGGACGGCTACACGCTGCTGTATGGCAGTTCGGCGACGCTGGCGATCGGGCCCGCGCTCTACGGCAACAGCGGCTACGATCCGGTGACGAGCTTCACGCCAATCGCGATCGTATCCAGTGTGCCCTATGTGATGATCGGCGCCACCAACGCGCCGTACAAGACCGTGCAGGAACTGATCGCCTATTCCAAGGCGAACCCAACCACGTTGAACTTCGGCGTCCCCAACGGAGCCCCGCCGCACATGCTGGCGGAAATGTTCAAGACACAGACCGGCGCCGACATCCAGGTGGTGCCGTACAAAGGCGCCTCGACGCTTATCACCGACATGATCGCCGGCCGCATCCACGGCGGCTTCGAAACCACCTCGGTGATGATGGCGCATCTGAACGAGGGCAACATCCGCGGGCTCGCCGTGCTGCGCGACGCCCGCATCTCAGCATTGCCCGATGTGCCGACCATGGTCGAAAGCGGCGTGTCCGGCGTGATCGGCTCATCCTGGTCGGGCGTGCTGGCCCCGGCCGGAACCCCGCCCGCGATCATCCAGCGCCTGCGCGCCGAAATTCTCGCTGCGCTGCGCTCGCCCGATCTCGCCGGCCGGCTCCAAAGAATGTCCGCCGACGTGCCGGATATGACCGCCGCGGAATTCGGCGCGTTCGTCGCCAGCGAAGCCACGCGCATCGCCGCGATCATGAAATCCGCGGGGTTGAAGGCGCAATGAAGTCAATTCCCGCCGCCGTCGCCTTCGCCTCCGCGCTGGCGTTCCCCGCCGCGGCCCAGAACGCGCCGACACCGCCGGAGATCGCGATCTACGCGGGCCTGCACGAGGCCGCCGCCAAAGGCACCGTTGCCGAGATCGAGACGCTGATCGCCGCCGGCGAAAAGCCGAACATCCAGGACTCCAAGAGCCGGACCCCGCTCCACGTCGCCGCCTATATGAAGCAGCACGCCGCGGCCCGCGCCCTCCTCAAGCTCGGCGCCAACGCCAATGCGCTGGAGATCGACCGTTACGACATCGTCACCATCGCCGCGGTGGCCAACGACCTGGACATGCTGAGGCTCGCCCTTGACGGCGGCGCGAGCGCAAAAAACATCACCAGCCGATATGACGGCACCGCGCTGATCGCCGCGGCCCATCTCGGCCACGCCGAAGCGGTGAAGCAGTTGATCGCCGCCAAGGCGCCGCTCAACCACGTCAACAACCTCGGCTGGACGGCGCTGATGGAGTCCGTCGTGCTCGGCAACGGCGGCGCCAACCACACCGCGACGCTCCGCGCGCTGGTCGAGGCCGGTGCCGACGTCAACATCGCCGACAAGCAGGGCACGACGGCGTTGCAGCACGCCCGCCGCCGCGGCTATGTCGAGATTGCGCGTATCTTGGAAAACGCGGGCGCGCGTTAGCGGGGACCACCATGACCGACAAGCTTGAACTGAGCATCGCGCTATCCGAGAACGAGAACACCCGCGCCATCCTCGACGGCCGGATTTCTCCCGACGCGATCAAGCTCCATCCCACCGCCTTGCATCCATCCGAGATGTTCTGGCGGCAATTGAAATTCGCCGAATTCGACGTTTCGGAAATGTCGATGTCGTCGCTCACCATCGCGACCTCCCAGGGCAAGACGCCCTGGGTCGCCATTCCGGTGTTCACCACCCGCGAGTTTTTCCACCTGCGCATCCTCGTCCGATCCGCCTCCGGCATCGAAAAGCCGGCGGACCTGAAGGGCAAGCGGGTCGGCGTGCCGGAGTACCAGCAGACCGCCGCGATCTGGGGCCGTGGCGTGCTGCAGCACGAGTTCGGCGTGCATCCGCGCGATATGGAATTCTTCATGGAGCGCACGCCGGAAACCAGCCACGGCGGCTCGACCGGCTTCAAGGCGCCGGACGGCGTCACCGTCCATCAGATTCCGGCGACCACCAACATCGGCGAGATGATGGTGCGCGGCGAACTCGACGCCACTCTGCTCTATCTCACCAACCCGAATCTGGTCGACCGCAGCCGGATCGATCTGTCCAAGGATCAGCGCATCAAGCCGCTGTTCGACCGCGCGGCGGAGGGCAAGCGCTACTTCGCCAAGACCGGCATCTATCAGATCAACCACGGCATGGTGATCCGCCGGTCGATCTTCGAGCGCTATCCGTGGGCTGCGCTCAACATCTACAACGCATTCGCCGAAGCCCGCGCCAGGGTCATCCGCGCCCGCGACACTGCCCTGCACCGCCATTACGAGCCGGGGCTGATCGGCGACGACGTCCGGCGTGCGCTGGCCACCGACCCGATGGCGTATGGCGTGAAGGGGAACCGCAAGGTGCTCGAAACGGTGACCCAGTACGTACACGAGCAGGGCCTGAGCGGGCGCCGGGTGGCGCTCGAAGACATGTTTGCCCCGAGCACCATGGACTTGTGAACGGCGGCCTTCCCGGGCTGCCCTCGGCCAAAATACGCATTTTTCGGCGCTTTCAGGGGCATTGAATTAACCATCTAAGTGTCGGAAACTATTGGCGTAGATACGTGTGCGGCAGGAGGGATTCATGCGTAAAGGCGTTTTGGCTGCCATCGGACTTTCAGTCCTGGCGGCGGTGTGGAGTGCGGCGCCGGCTCGGGCCATGGCAATTTCGGCGCCCGCGGCGCTCAAGACCGCGAGCGACAGCGTCAAGGTGACGGAGCAGGTGCATTGCTGGGATTGCGGCTATTGGGTGCGGATTCCGACGAAGTCGCCCGGGTATAACGGGATAATGGCGCCCGGGATTCCTGAATGATGCCGCCCACCGTAACGGAATGATGCCGCCCGGGTTGCGAGCCTCGCTGGCCGATGGCTTTGTGTCATCGGCGAGGA
>JAPLPD010000324.1 GCA_026400395.1 Alphaproteobacteria bacterium
CGCCGGAAGCCGCGGTGGCGCTCGCGGCTGCCGATGCGCTTTACGGCTATGGCCCCTATCTCGACCGCGTGCCGGCGCGCGATGGTCAGACCAAGCATGTTTCCGACAATCGCGAGGAGGGTGCGCGGGCGGCAGCGGCGCTGCGTCACGCCGCCGAGGGTGCTCGTGTGGCGGTCGTCTCCGGCGGCGACCCCGGCGTGTTCGCGATGGCCGCCGCGGTCTGCGAACAGATCGAGCGCGGCGATGCCGCCTGGCGGCAGCTCGATGTGTCGGTGGTGCCCGGCGTCACCGCGATGCTCGCCGTCGCGGCGCGGGCCGGCGCGCCGCTCGGTCATGATTTTTGCGCCATGTCGCTGTCGGACAATCTCAAGCCCTGGGAACTGATCGAGCGCCGGCTCGACGCGGCAGCCGGCGCGGGCTTTGTCATCGCGCTCTACAATCCGATTTCCCGCGCGCGGCCGTGGCAACTCGGCAAGGCGTTCGAGCGGCTGCGCATGCATCTGCCGACGACGACTCCGGTGATTTTCGGCCGTGCTGCCGGGCGGCCGGACGAAAAGATTTCGGTCAGTCCGCTTGAGGTCGCCGATCCTGCCGGGGCCGACATGGCCACCTTGATCATTATCGGTTCGCCGGCCACGCGGGTGATCGAGCGGCCGGGGCTTGCCCCGCTGATCTACACGCCGCGTTCGGCGGATGGCGCATGATCGAGCCACGCGACCGCGTCCTGGACCGACTCGACCGATGGCACGGTGGGCAGGGCCGGCCGGCGAAGCATGACAACCTCGATGCCAAGCGCCCGCGCCGCCGCGATCTTGCCGCTGGTCGCCTTGCCGCCGCTGTTCTTGGCGACGATGACTTCGGTGCGATGCCGCGTCAGCAGCGCGCGTTCGTCGCCCTCGCTGAACGGGCCGCGCGCTACGATGTATTCCGCGTGCGGCACGGCGAGCGGCGGCTCAACCGCATCGACACTGCGGATCAGGTAATCGTGCTGCGGGGCTTGCGCGAAGGCGTCGACCTCCTGACGGCCGATGGCGAGAAACACGCGGCGCGGCTGCGCTCCGAGCGCGCTGACCGCGGCCTTCACATCGTCGACCTCGGTCCAGCGGTCACCGGCAATCGTAGTCCAGGCTTTCCGTCGCAACGCTAGAATTGGAACCTTGGCCTGCGCGGCGGCCTCGGCCGCATGGGCCGCAATGGTCTCGGCATAGGGATGCGTGGCATCGACCAGCACGTCGATCTGTTCGGCGCTGAGATAGGCCGTGAGGCCCTCGGTGCCGCCGAAACCGCCGACCCGCACCGGAACCGGCTGTGCGGCCGGGTGTGCCGTGCGTCCCGCCAGCGAAAGCGTTACCCTGAGTTCGGGTCGCCCGGCGAGACGCCCGGCCAATTGCCGGGCTTCGCTGGTGCCGCCGAGGATGAGAATGTTCTGCATGTCTGTTAGCCGGCCCTTGGCTTGTTGATCGCCAATTGCGCAGCGAAAGCCCGCTGGTAGGCGGGCCGCGCTTCGCCGCGGGCGACATAGGCAGCGAGGTTCGCGTATTCGTCCAGAAGGCCCGATGATTTCAACCTGAGGAGCACCGACACCATCATCAGGTCGCCCGCGCTGAAGCCACCATCCAGCCATTCGGCATCGACAAGGCGAGCGGAAAGTTGTTTCAACCGGTCGCGGATGCGATCCTCGAGCAAGGGCAGGCGCTCCTTGGTCCAGGGCTTTTTGCCCTCCAGCATTTTGCCGGTTCCGAGTTCGAGGATCGGCGGCTCTACCGTGTTGAGTGCGGCGAATATCCACGTGACCGCACGCGCTCGGGCATTGGCATCCTCCGGCAGCAGGCCCGCATGATGCGTGGCAATATGGAAGACGATCGCGCCTGTTTCGAACAAGGCGAGCGCGCCTTCTTCATAGGTGGGAATCTGGCCGAATGGATGAAGCGCCAGATGCGCGGGTTCTTTCATCGCTTGAAACGATACAAGACGAACCTCATAAGGCTGGCCCGCTTCTTCAAGCGCCCAGCGAACGCGGGTGTCACGCGCCAGTCCCCTGCCGCCGTCGGGTGACCGCTCAAAGGCGGTAATGGTAATGGTCATCGTGACGCGCCTCCTTGGCGAAAGCCATCGGTTAGTGACTGGTGAGCTGTCAAGGCAAACTCACCAGGATCAAAATGGGTCTGGGTCGCTCGCATGGCCATCAGCGCACGAAACACGGCTTTGTGAGGCGCCAGTTTGCGATGGAGCTATCCAGTCAGTTATCTTTATCTGCCGGAAGGACATATGAGTGACCATGAGGGTGCAGCTCTGATCCATCCAAAGCGGGCAAGCGCCGAGCCGCTTGTTGCCTAAGAGGTTATGAAGTGACGCATTCCGACAGGCTCTCGCCGCACGCGGCATCAAGCCTTGCTCCCGGTCCCGCTGCAGCACCGCGCCGCTGGTTGTTCATCGTCGGTATCGGCGAGGATGGCGCCGAGGGCCTGTCTCCGGTTGCGCGCGGGCTGATCGCGGACGCCGAGATCGTTTTCGGCGGCAAACGCCATCTTGAACTTGCCGGCAGCCTCATTCGTGGCGAGGCGCGGCCGTGGCCGAGCCCGTTCGATCAGGCGGTGAGCGAGGTGCTCGCGCAGCGCGGCCGCTCGGTCTGCATCCTCGCCTCGGGCGATCCGTTCTTTTACGGCGTCGGCGCGACGCTGGTTCGCCACGTCGACCCAGGCGAGACGCTGGTGGTGCCCGGCGCGTCGTCGTTCAGTCTTGCCGCCGCGCGGCTCGGCTGGCCGTTGCATGAGACGACATTGGTTTCCCTGCATGGGCGCGCGCTCGATCTGATCCGCCCGCATCTGCATCCCGGCGTGCGCATTCTGGCGCTGACACCGGATGGCGCGGGGCCGGGCGCGCTCGCCGCGCTGCTGACCGACAGCGGGTTTGGCGGATCGCAGGTGACGGTGCTGGAGGCGCTCGGTGGGCCGCGCGAGCGCATTCGCGCCACGCGCGCCGAAAGTTTTGCGCTCGCCGATGTGGATTCTCTCAACGTCGTTGCTCTGGACGTCGAAGCGGCGGCGGGTGCGCGGATTTTCGCGCGCGCGCCGGGGCTCGCGGACGCTTTGTTCGAGCACGATGGCCAGATTACCAAGCGAGAAATTCGCGCCGTCACGCTGTCGTCGCTGGCGCCCCGGCGCGGCGAATTGCTTTGGGACATTGGCGCCGGCTCCGGATCGATCGGCATCGAATGGATGCTGGCCGACCCTTCAATGCGCGCCATCGCCATCGAGCAGCGGCCCGACCGTGCCGCGCGACTCCGCCGCAACGCCGCGGCATTCGGCGTGCCGGGCCTTGAGCTGATCGAGGGCCGGGCGCCGGATGCGCTGGCCGGATTGTCCGCGCCGCATGCGATCTTCATCGGCGGCGGCGCGACGCATGCGCTCGACGCCGCGATCGCGGCGCTTCGATCCGGCGGGCGGCTGGTGGTCAACGCCGTGACCTTGCAGACCGAGTCGCTGCTGCTGGCGCGCCATGCGGCGTTGGGCGGCGAACTGGTCCGCATCGCGCTGTCGCGGGCCAGCGCCGTCGGCGGCGAGACCGCGTGGCGACCGGCGATGCCGATCACCCAATGGGTCTGGACCAAGCCATGATCGTGGCCGGTGTGGGTTGCCGGGCCGGCGCCTCGGCCCTTGAGATCGAGGCGGCGATTGCCGCGGCGCTCGAACGCGCCGGCGTGGCGTCGAGCGCGCTCGGCATGATCGCAACATCATCGGCCAAAGGCGGCGAGCCCGGCATCGCCGCGGCGGCGTCGCAGCGCGGCGTGCGATTGGTCGTGGTGCCGCAGGCGGCCTTCGAGGCGGCTGGCGCACGCGCGGTGACGCGCTCGGAGCGTGTGTTGGCGCTGACCGGCGTGCCTTCGGTGTCGGAGGCGGCGGCGCTGGCCGCGTGCGGACCCGACGCGCGGTTGATCGTGCCGCGTGTCGCAGTCGGTCCTGCGACCTGCTCGCTGGCGAGCACGGAGGCCGTGTCGTGACCGTTCATTTCATCGGGGCAGGGCCCGGCGCGGCGGATCTCATCACCGTGCGCGGCCTCGATCTGATCGCGCGCTGTCCGGTGTGTCTCTATGCCGGTTCGGTCGTACCGAAGGAACTGCTGGCATATTGCCCTTCCGACGCGCGGATCGTCGATACCGCGCCGATGTCGCTCGATGAAATCGAAGCGGAATTCGTTGCCGCCCACGCCAAGGGCCTCGATGTGGCGCGGCTGCATTCCGGCGATCTGTCGATCTACAGCGCGCTGGCCGAGCAGGCGCGGCGGCTCGACCGGCTCGGCATTGCCAGCACCATGACGCCGGGGGTGCCGGCGTTCGCGGCGGCGGCGGCGGTGCTCGGCCGGGAACTGACCGTTCCGGGGCTGACGCAGAGCGTGGTGCTGACACGGATGCCCGGCCGCGCGTCGGCGATGCCGGAGGGCGAGTCGCTGGCGGCGTTCGCGGCGACCGGGGCGACCTTGGTTATTCATCTGGCGATCCAGTCGATCGCCGAGGTGGTGGCGGAACTGTCCCCGGTCTATGGCGCAGATTGTCCGGCCGCCGTGGTGTTCCGCGCGAGCTGGCCGGAACAACGCATCGTCCAGGGCGAAATCGGCACGATCATCGCCAAGCTCGCGGCTGAGCCGATCGAACGATCGGCGGTTATTCTGGTCGGCCGGGCGCTGGCGGCTCATGATTTCCGCGAAAGCGCGCTATACGATCCGGACTATCGCCGCCGATTCCGCGGCGGAGAATGACCGCAACCGACTGGCATATATGACTAAAATTGACGCTCTCGCGGCCCTGCATGCGCGCTATCCGGTGCTGCAGCCGGGCCATGTCTGGCTCGCCGGCGCCGGTCCCGGCGATCCGGGCCTGCTGACGCTCGACGCTCTCGCGGGGCTTGCCCAGGCGGAGGTCATCGTGCACGACGCGCTCGTCAGCGAACAAGTGCTGGCCCTCGCGGGGGCGCAGGCCGAACTCGAATACGCCGGCAAGCGCGGCGGCCGTCCCTCGGCGCAGCAGGCCGATATCTGCCGCCGCCTGATCGAACTGGCGCGCCAGAACAAAAAAGTGTTGCGGCTCAAGGGCGGCGATCCCTGCATGTTCGGCCGCGGCGGCGAGGAGGCTATCGCGCTGGCGAAGGCGGGAATTTCGTACCGCATCGTGCCGGGCGTCACCGCCGGTATCGCGGCGCTGTCGGCGGCTTCGATTCCGGCCACCATGCGCGGCATCAACCACGCCATCATCTTCGCCACCGGTCATGCGGACGGCGACTTCGACTGGGCGGCGCTCGCCCGCACCGGGCAGCCGATCGTGATCTACATGGCGATGCGCAACATCGAACACATCGTCGCCGAACTGAGGCGCGGCGGCATGGCGCCCGATACGCCGGCCGCGGTCATCCTGGCGGCGACCACGCCTGAACAGCAGGTGCTCACCTCCGAGCTTGGTGCTGTTTCGGCGGAGGTTCGCCGGCTAGGCTTTGTTCTACCTGGGCTCGTGGTGTTCGGCGGTATCGTCAGAATGCGCGAGCAACTTCTGCGGCTCGCGGCTGAGATCGAGGTCGCGCGGTGAGCGCGCGCGGCCTGATCGTATCGGCGCCGCGCTCCAGTTCCGGCAAGACGCTGGTCACCCTCGGTCTGCTCGGCGCGTTGCGGCGAAGGGGAGTGGCCGTGCGAGCGGCGAAATCCGGACCCGACTATATCGATCCGGCGTTTCATGCCGCGGCGACCGGCGCCAAGGGCGTCAACCTCGATACCTGGGCGATGCCCCCGTCGCTGATCGACGCGCTGATAACGGACACCGCGGAGAACGCGGAGATCGTTGTGGTCGAAGGCGCGATGGGTTTGTTTGATGGTGTGCCCGGCATTTCGGGCCGTTCCGGTGCGACGTCCGATTTGGCCGAACGCCTCCGCCTCCCAGTGCTTCTGGTGCTCGACGTCTCGGGCCAATCGCAATCGGCGGCGGCGGTCGCCGCGGGCTTTGCCGCCTTCAATCCCGCTGTGCGCATCGGCGGCGTCGTGCTCAACAAGCTCGGCAGCGACCGACATCGTACACTGATCGGCGACGCGCTCAAGCCGCTCGGCATCGCTGTGCTCGGCGCTATTCCGCGCGACGAGACGCTGGTGCTGCCGGAGCGGCACCTCGGTCTGGTCCAGGCCGGCGAACACGCCGATCTCGCTGCGCGCCTCGATCACTTTGCCGAAGTCGCGGCGCGCTATCTCGATCTTGATGCCATTCTTGCGATGGCCGCTCCGTTCTCGGCGGGCAGCGCGAAACCCGCCGCGCTGAAACCGCCCGGGCAGCGGATCGCGCTCGCCTTGGACGAGGCGTTCTCCTTTGTCTACGCGCATCTTCTCGATGGCTGGCGGCTGGCTGGCGCTGAGATCGTGCCGTTCGCGCCGTTGCGCGACGAGGCCCCGGCGCAGGATTGCGATGTGTGCTGGTTGCCTGGAGGCTATCCGGAATTGCACGCAGGCCAGCTTTCGGCGGCGCGAGTATTTCAGGACGGCCTTGCCAGATTTTCGCACAGCCATCCCGTGCATGGCGAGTGCGGAGGCTACATGGTGCTCGGCGTAGCCATCGAGGATGCGCAGGGCGTGCGCCACCCGATGGCAGGTCTGCTCAGCCATGCCACCAGCTTTGCCAAGCGGAGATTGCATCTGGGCTACCGACAGGCGCGGCTGTTGCACGACAATCCGATCGGTATCGCGGGCGACGTCGTGCGCGGCCACGAGTTTCATCACGCGTCGATCATCGCCAAGGGCAATGATGAGCCGTTTGTCGATGTCATCGATGCGCAGGGGCGGACGGTCGCCGAAACCGGCAGCCGGCGCGGGCACGTATCCGGCACGTTCTTCCACGCCATCGCGCGCGAAGGCTAGAACGTCCGTTTTGCGTGCCAACTTCAATGCGCTTGTGCACCGATCCCCTTCGACTTGATCTGGATCAATGCGGCATGGCCGGAGGACCGACCCTGATTGTGACAGAATGACGACACGAACGGGCGGACCGCAAATTGTGGGAGCAGTGGCTTGCGCGACCTCACCAAGAGCAAGGCGAAGAAGAATTCCCGCGGCCGTGGCAAGTCACCGGCGCGTGCCGATCGCCCCTCTCGCGCTCTCGCCAGCGATGGCGGCCGCGCGTTGAAGCTGACGGCAGAGGCCGTGGAGGGGTTCCTGGTCGATGAGGCGACGAAAGGCAAGCAGGAGGCGGAAATCGCCGCCATCGAAGCGATCCGCCATGGCCCGCCGGAGCTTGCTCCGGACAGCGAACCGATCCGGACCGTGTTGGCCGGCGCGGCGCCTGACGACGCGGTGCGTTTGCGGTCGGCGTTGGAGAAGACGAATGGGCAGACGGGTACACCCTCGCGTGAGGTGTCCGGAAAAGAGATGCCCCGGCGCGACCGGACACAGCGCAAGACCAGCGACGAACTCGCCGAGGACTGGCGGCGCGGCTATCCCTACAAGTTCAAGATGCTCCGTCGCGATTATGAGGAGCAGAAATTCGTGCTCCAGACCGAATTGCTGAAGCTGCAGTCCTGGATGAAAGCCACGCGGCAGCGGGTCGTCATTCTGTTCGAGGGACGCGATGAGGCCGGTAAGGGAGGCGCGATCAAGCGTTTCATGGAGCATCTCAATCCGCGCGGCGCGCGGGTGGTCGCGCTCGACAAGCCGAGCGAGGTGGAGCGCGGACAGTGGTATTTCCAGCGCTATGTCCGCCATCTGCCGACTGCGGGCGAGATCGTCCTGTTCGATCGCAGTTGGTACAACCGTGCCGGCGTCGAGCGTGTAATGGGTTTCTGCTCGCAAGACGAATATGACGAGTTCTTGCGTCAGGCGCCGGAGTTCGAACGCAATCTGGTGCGAAGCGGAATCCATCTCATCAAATTCTGGTTCTCGGTCAGCCGCGAGGAGCAGCGCCGGCGTTTCAGCGAGCGCAAGGTTCATCCGCTCAAGCAATGGAAGCTGTCGCCGGTCGATCTCGCCTCTCTCGACAAGTGGGACGACTACACGCGCGCCAAGGAATCAATGTTTTTTCACACCGATACCGCCGACTCGCCCTGGACCGTCGTCAAGTCCGACGACAAAAAGCGGGCTCGGCTCAACGCCATGCGCTACTTGCTGCATGCGATGCCATACAAAGACAAGAACGTTAGACGGATCAACCTCGTGGACGATCTCCTGGTCGGCCGTGCGAATGTCATCCACGAGCGCGATGAGCATGACCTCGCAAACGGACGCTATGCGGGTTCACATTAGTCATGGTGGCGCAATAGCGCGCATTCAAGGTCAGCGATGAACCTGCCGCATCTCTGAGAGCGGGGCCTAATGCGATTTGTTGGCGACGCCGGCTTCGGCGAAGGTCGCCATCCCGGTGTGACAGGCCAGCGCCGCGCGCAGGATCGAAACCGCAAGCGCTGCGCCCGAGGCTTCGCCAAGCCGCATGCCCAGATCGAGCAGCGGTTTGAGCTTGAGCGCGTTGAGCAGCGCACGGTGCGCGGCTTCGGCTGACACATGACCGGCCTGCACATGGTCGAGCGCGCCGGCGCGAACCTTGGCCAGCGGCGCCGCGGCCGCGGTGCAGACGAAGCCATCGAGCAGCACCGGAATGTGGCGCTGCCGGGCGGCCAGCGTTGCGCCCATGATGGCGGCCAACTCGCGGCCGCCGAGTGCCGCTGCGATCCGCAGCGGATCGTCCATGATTGCCGAATGGCGCGCGAGGCCCGCATCTATCGCGGCTTGCTTGCGCGCCAAGCCTTTGTCATCGACGCCGGTGCCGCGGCCGGCCCATTGCGCGCCGTTGCCGCCGAACAAGGCGGCGGAGATCGCGGCGGCCGAGGTGGTGTTGCCGATCCCCATTTCGCCGAGACAGATCAGATCTGCTTCGGGGCGGACCGTGTTGTATCCGGCCGCGACAGCGGCAAGAAACGACGCCTCATCCATCGCCGGTTCACGAGTGAGGTCGGCGGTGGGGGTGTCCAGATCCAGCGGGATGACGCGAAGCGTTGCCGACGCGGTCTCCGCAAGCTGGTTGATGGCGGCGCCGCCTGCCGAAAAAGTCGCCACCATCTGCGCGGTGACCGCGGCCGGGAAGGGTGACACGCCGTGCGCGGTCACGCCGTGGTTTCCGGCGAATACCAGGACATCGACCTGGTCGAGCCGGGGCGGGTTGCCGCCCCATTTCGCCAGCCATGCGACGATGTCCTCCAGCCGGCCGAGGCTGCCGGGCGGCTTGGTCAGTTGGGCCTGCCGAGCGAGCACCGCATCGGCGGCGGCGTTGTTTCCTTTGGGCAGATCGAGGCAAGCCGCGCGCAACTGGGCAAAGGATTGGTACGGGATGGGCGATGCCGCGCCGCTTGCTGTGGCCGCATTAGTCATGGCTCAACTCACTCTCCGATCGCCCGCACCATATCTAGCAAGCGCCGGGCCAGTGCAATATAGCTCGCACCGAGGACGGGGCCATGGCGGACGATCTCTGGTTTCAGCGGCGCATCAACGAACTCACGATCGGCTTAGTTTTCCTGACGCGGCTGCCGTTGCCCCTGCATCGGCCGCTTGCGGATAACGATCTGTCGCGCGCGCTCTGGTCGGCGCCCGTCGTCGGCGCGGCGGTTGGGCTGATTGGAGCCATCGTTTACGGACTCACCCAAGCGTTGCACCTGCCGCCGTTGCCGGCCGCGGCGCTCGTGATCGCGGCGACCGTGCTAGTCACCGGCGCGTTGCATGAGGATGGATTGGCGGACGTCGCCGACGGTTTCGGCGGCGGTGCCGCGCGCGAGCGCAAGCTCGAGATCATGCGTGACAGCCGGATTGGCACCTATGGCGTCTGCGCGCTGATCCTGTCCTTCATGCTTCGCGTCGCCGCGCTGACCAATCTTGGCGATCCCGGTCTGGTGGGCGCGGCGCTGGTTGCGGCGCATGCGGCGGCGCGCGCACCGATGGCTGCGTTCATGTGGCTGGTTCCTACCGCCCGGAGCGATGGATTGAGCGCGACCGCCGGAACGCCGCCGCAGACAAGCGCGGTGGTGGCCGCGCTGCTTGGCGCTGTGGCGCTGCTGATCGGCCTCGGTCTCGGCGGTGGCGTGGTTGCGGTCATACTGCTCTGCGGCGTCTTTGCCTTCATGGCGTGGCTTTGCAAGCGGCAGATCGGTGGGCAGACGGGCGACGTGTTGGGCGCGCTGGAGCAGGTCGGCGAGATCGTCGTTCTGCTGGTGGCGGCCGCTGCGGTGAATACGTTGCGCTGATTTTTGCCGTTTGGTTCGAAACCACGGCAGCGCGCTCCCTCTCCCCGTTGGGAGAAAGGCTGGGTGAGGGCGACTCAGACTCTCGATAGGACATAACCCCTCATCCGGATTGCTTCGCAATCCGACCTCTCCGCACGGGAGAGGTGAAGGGAGCGCGTCGCTGGCTCAACGAACGATGTAGTTCTTCCGCAGCAGATAGGTATCCATGATCCAGCCGTGGCGCGCGCGGGCGTCGCTGCGGATCTTTTCAATCTCCGGTCCGCATTCGCTGAGCTTGCCGGACACCAGGATTTCGTCGGGTGTGCCGACATAGGCGCCCCAGTAGATATCGACATCGCTGCCGGTGACGGTCTTGAACGCGCATTCGTCATCGAGCATCACGACGACGTTGTCGCCGT
Source organism: Alphaproteobacteria bacterium (assembly GCA_026400395.1). Classification (GTDB taxonomy): domain Bacteria; phylum Pseudomonadota; class Alphaproteobacteria; order Rhizobiales; family Xanthobacteraceae; genus Z2-YC6860. The sequence continues at coordinate 10,646 of JAPLPD010000324.1, forward strand.
TCATACCCTTGGCCAGCTGCCGCCCGGTGGTGATGTATATCGGCCCGCCGATGGTGTTGAGCGCAATCTTGTGTCGCGCCGCCAGCGCCTGCACGCTGGTGATGCCCGGAATGACATCGAGTTCAAAGGCGACGGTGTTCATCGCGGCGACCTGATCGACGATTCGCAAGGTGCTGTCGTAGAGTGACGGATCGCCCCAAACCAGAAACGCGCCGTGCTGGCCGTCGCCGAGTTCTTCGCGGATCATCCGCTCGTAGATCGTCGCGCGCTGCGCGTGCCACGCGATAACCGCCGCGCCATAGTCGGCGGGCGAGCGGTCACGCTCGGGGTCTTTCTCCGTCACGATCCGGCACGACGGGTTTTTCACGTAGCGGGCGCAGGTGTCGGTGCGGAGTTGTGCCAGTTCGGCCTTCTCGTCTCCCTTGTCGATCAGGAAGATTAGGTCGATGTCGCGCAGCGCGTTGATCGCCTGAACGGTGATGTGATCGGGATTGCCTGCGCCGATCCCGATGATGGACAGCTTTCTCATCTTGGAGACCTTCTAAATCCGCAAACGGCGCGTTTCTTGACTCGCTCCGGGGCGGATGCGAGCATGGTTCCCGGTGGTACCCGCAAGGGATAACCAAGGGAATACGGTGAGCGTGTCCGGCAGCGATGACGGATATGCAATTCCGGAGCTGCCCCCGCAACTGTAAGCGGCGAGCCGACGGCCATAAATGCCACTGGGGACGTTCCCTGGGAAGGTGGCCGAAGGTGACGACCCGCGAGCCAGGAAACCTGCCACCGGTCGTGGTCACGCGCGTACGCATTGGGCGGGGTGTTCCAAGGTGATGGCCGGTCGGCGCAGTCCGCAAGGGACGCGTGGGTCGATCATGATTTCGCGGTGACGGGTCCACGTTCGCCGCGAGTCTGCGTCTTGAGTTTCGTATTTCGGAATCGGGAAAGTCCTCACCGGTTGTCGGCAGGTTTGCCGGCGCGCCGAAGGCGTTCGATTCGAATGGAACACCCAGCCGCAACCCTCGTTCAGGCGAACAAAAATGCAGGCGATCCGCCACGGAGCCAATCCGGGGCGGAATGGGGGTGAGTATTATGCGTCGAGTTGGTGAGGTCGATCGCGGCCGGGGGCCTGCGGTCGAGCGCATGTTGCGTGCTTCGGTTTCTCCATTGGGTTTGGTTGCGCTGCTATCGCTGACGGCCGCGGGTCCGGTCGCCGCCCAGACGACGCCCCAGGCCCAGCGGGTCGAGCCGCTCAAGCCGATCGAGGTGACGGCGCCGCGCCGCAAGCCGCGTCCGCGCCGCGCGCCCGCTCAACAGCCGGCGGTAGCGCCGCTGCCTGTCGTCACGCCGTCCGCCGCCGAACTGCGTGGCGCCAACACAACGCCGCTCAACACCAATGTCATTTCCTGCGCACCACCACGGAGGCGGTGCAGGCGGCGGTCGGCGTGACTGCGGGCGAGTCGCCCGGCGCGCCCGCAGTTTTCTCTATGCGGGGGTTCACCGGCGATCAAGTCAACACCCTCTACAACGGAATCAGGGTTGGCCCATCGACCATGACCGGCCGTCCGATGGACGTGGGCAATCTGGAGCAGGTTGAGATTATCAGGGGACCGGCCTCGCTGTTGTCGGGCGAGGGCGCGGTCGGCGGCGCGATCAATTACGTGACCAAGAAGCCGCACACCGGCAAGATCGAGAACGAGGCGTTCACGTCCTACGATTCGTTCCACGGTTACCGTTACGGGTACGGCTCTGGCGGTAGCACCGCAATCAAGGGGCTCGACTACCGCTTCGATGTCACGCGGGCGAAGAACAACAGCTTCATCGACGACACCTACAGCAAGCTACTGAATATCTCCGGACAACTCGACTACCGTCTCAGCAACGACTTCAAGGTCTGGGTGGCCGCCGAGCACAAGGAGGACAAGGACCGTTTCTATTGGGGCACGCCATTGGTGCCGGCCAACGCGGCGGGGATCGTGCCGACCAGCGGGATCGTCCGGGGGCTGTGGACGCAGTATTACCCTGGGCCGAACTTCAACGGACATGTCGGTGCGTTGAATCCGGTCACCGTCGACGCCCGGACGCTGCGCACCACGTATAACGTGCTCGACAACAAAAGCGGCTCGCAGGAAATGTGGGTGCGCGGAGGCTTCGACTGGGACATCACCCGGGACATCAAGCTCAAGAGCCAAGCCTATTCGTACACGGCGCATCGATTCTGGTTCAACAACGAGATCAACGCATTCAACGACGATCCAGCGCCGGGCATCGGCGCGCAGGGCGAGATTGCACGAGAGCGGCTGTCGGTCGATCACCGACAGAAGCTCTACGGCAACGTCACGGACCTAGTCTGGAACGCGAATTTCTGGGGCATGGAGAACCGGGCCGTCACGACCTTTGCGGCGAGCCGGCTGACGTTCAACGTCATCCAGGACGACTTTTTCAACGAAGACTCGGTCAGTCTGGTCAACCCGGCCCGCGGGGTTTATGGCACCCAGGTGACCAAGCCGTTCTTTGAAACGCTCGATAACGTCTCGCTATCCTTCGAGGATCGACTGAAAATCACGCCGACATTCGCCGTGGTGGGCGGCGTCCGCATCGAAGAGATCAAGCTGAACCGCACGGCGTTTGACGTGAACGGTGCGCTGCGCAGCGCCGACGGCTTTCCGTTCAGCAAGACCTTCAAGCCGCTCACCGGCCGCGTCGGATACACGTGGGAGGCCGTTCCCGGCCTGACGTTCTACAGCCAGTACGCCACGGCGGCCGATCCCACGGTCGCCAACATCTTCATCATCCGGCCGACGCAACCGCTGCTATTGACGACGGCGCGGACCTACGAGTCCGGCGTAAAGCAACTGTTCTGGGATAAGCGCGCCGAGTGGACGTTCTCCGCGTTCGACATCGAACGCAAGAATGTGTTCGTCCCGGAGAGCGGCCAGCAGGTCAACATCGCCGGCAAGATCAGGACCAAGGGAATCGAACTGGCCGGCGCGGTCAATCCGATCGGCGGGCTCAAACTGTGGGGCAATCTCGCCTTGGTCGAGTCGAAGTTCGTCAGCTTCGACTTCATCGACGGCAACGGCGTGCCGCAGTCGTATTCGGGCGCCACACCGCCCAATATCCCGCGCATTGTGGCGAACGCGGGCGCGTCCTATCGCATCCCGACTCCGTGGCCGATCGAGCCGGGAATCGCCGTTCGCCACGTTGGCGACCGCTTTAACTTCCAGGACAATCTGGTGATCATGAATGCCTACACGGTGGCGGACGCCTATGTGTTCGTCGATATCCCGAAGTCGGTGTTCAGTGGCATCGACAACACGCGACTGACCTTCCGGGTGCGGAACCTGACGGACAGGCTCTACGCCGCGTGGGGCGACCCAGGCTATACCGATCAGATTATCCTGGGCGCGCCGCGCAGCTACGAGGTGGCCGCTTCGTTCAAAAGCTGAGAGTCATTGCGGGCTGCTGATTTTGGCGGCCGCGACGACGTCCTTCCATTTGACGATGTCGGTCTTGATGCGCTCGGCGACCGCCTCCGGCGGGCCGGGCTCGGGGTCGATGCCTTGGATCACCATGGCCTGCTGGATCTCCGGTGTGGCGACGGCGGCCAGTACGGCGGCGTTGAGCCGTTTGAGGATGTCTGCGGGCACGCCGGTCGGCACCACGACAGCGGTCCAAAGCGCGGCCTCGCAGCCGGGGACACCGGCCTCGGCCACGGTCGGCACGTCCGGCAGCGAGGGGTTGCGCTTCTCACTCATGGTGGCATACGCGCGCAGCTTGCCCTCGCGAATGTGCTGCAGCGTCGGCGGGATGGTGCTGACCGAGAAATCGATGCGCCCCTGCATCAGGTCAATCATCGATTGCGCGCTGCCCCGATACGGGACGTGGGTGACATCGACGTTGGCATTGCGCTTGAACAGTTCACCGGCGAGATGGGCGAGCGTGCCGGTGCCGGCCGAGGCGTAGCTGAGCGAGCCCGGCTTCGCCTTGGCGAGAGCGACGAAGTCCTTGAGCGTTTTGGCCTCCGTCTGCGTCGCGCCGATCAGCACGAATGGCGACACGCCGATCATCGCGACCGGCGCGAAGTCTTTTACCGGATCGAACGGCAGGTTGGGGTTGAGCGCCGCGCTCGCGGCGTGCGTCGTGGTGTTGGCGAGCAGCAGTGTGTAGCCGTCGGGCGCCGATTTGGCGACCGAGTCGGTGCCGATGACAGTCGATCCGCCGACGCGGTTCTCGACCACGACCTGCTGGCCAAGCCGTTCACCCATCTTCACCGCGACGATGCGGGCGATGGTGTCGGAACTCGAACCCGCCGAGAACGGCACCACCATTTTGATCGGCCGGTCGGGCCATTCGGCGCGAACGGGGCTGGTGCCGACGATCGCCGCGAACACTGCCGTTAGCCCGAGTGCCGCGCGCATCATTACGCCGCCTCCACTATGCAATCTGCTCGGCCTCGCGCAGGCTTTCGAACAACGCGGACCGCAGAAGGAATTTGCGGGCCAGGATCGGGTCGTCGGCCTGCCGCCGCAACTCATCGTGGTTGCGCTGGCGGACGGCGGGGTCGCGCTCTTCAAGCATGCGCTTGTTGCGGATGGTCTGCGCCTGAGTGTGCTTGACCGCCACATGCCGCCGCTGCCGTTCATATCTGTCGAGTTCTGCTTCATCGGCCGTGCCATGCAGGATGCGGGCCAGCTTATCGGCGAGATTGAAGGCGTCGTGGACGCCGCTGTTGAGCCCCATGCCGCCGATCGGGCTGTTGACGTGGGCGGAGTCGCCGGCCAGCAACACGCGGCCGGCGCGGAACCGTTTCGCCACGCGCTGATGCACGGTGTAAAGATTGCACCCGCAAATATCGAAGTCACGGTCGATGCCGAGGAATTGTCTCAGGCGCTGTTGGAGTGCCTCCGGCCGCTTCAACTGGTTCTCGTCATCGTCGATGTTGGTCGGGAAATGGATGCGCCAGCGGTCGGGCGGTCCCTTCCAGTGGAACAGGTTGGAGTATTCGACCGGGTCGGAGATGTAGTTGCGCTCGGTGTAGCCATGCTGGCGGAAGTCGTAGGCAACCTCGATGTTGATCGTCCGCTCGGGGTAAGTGAAGCCCTCGAATTCGACGTCGAGATCCTTGCGGGCGATGCTGCGGGCGCCTTCACAACTCACCAGATAGTTGGCGCGGATGCTCTCGGTTTCGCCGGCGGCATTCTTGACTTGAACGATAACCGCATCGTTTTTCTGCTCGAAGGACACAAACTCGGTTGCCATCCGCACCTCGATCAGCGGGTGCGCCTTCGCCATCATCAGCGCCTCTTCGATGATCTTGATGCGCTCGCATTGCAGAACGTAGGGAAATCGAGTGTCGTCCTTCAGCAACGCATGGTCGAACTCGGCGACGAGGGCGGTGTCCTGGCGATCCCAGTATTGGAAACGCGGGGCAATCAGGCCGCGCGGTTCCATCTTTGTGTAGAGGCCGATGCGGTCGAAGAACTCCAGCGTGGTCGGATGATTGGAGCCGGCCCGCGGCACCTGATCGAGGAAGTTATCATCCGACATCTGCTCGAACAGGACGACGGAGACGTCCTGTTGGGCAAGCGCCAGCGCCAGGCACAGGCCGACCGGGCCTGCGCCGATGACGGCTACGGGATCGCGTTTCGCCATTCGACCTACCAAGGATTCGCCAGACAACTCGCTATGTCAGTGCGGACGCGGCGTTCTACTTGGCCGAGGCGGGCTGCTTGGCCAGTTCCACATCCTTCACGGCGCCGGCCCATCCCTTGTGGGTGAGGTCGAACACCAGACCGGTGGGCGACATGTACTTCGCCTCGTAGAACGAGTTCGGCGAGGTCGGACGCCCGGCGAGGTACTTGCCGCCGGCTTCGACCACCTTCTTCTCGGCTTGATCGAGATCGTCGACCCACATGCCAAAGTGATAGAGGCCGAGCTTTTCATCGCCCTCTTTCTTGAGCAGGGCGACATTGAAAATTCCGTCCGACATATAGATGCCGCGCCGGGCGGTGCCCGCGCGCTTCATGTCGAATGCCTCCTCGAAGAACTTGGCCGAGGTTTCCGGATCCTCGACGATCACTGCAATATGCCGGAGCTTGGACATCTGGGAGTTCCTTTCAAATTTGTGCCGCCATGATGCGGCGAAGTTGGGTCGGGCGCAACCTTGGCCGCAGGACTCAGTCGTACACGGTGTCGATGTAATGGTCGGAATCCACCACCGCCTCGATCACCGTCGGTCCGTTGGCTGACAGCGCCTTGGTCACCGCGGCTTCCAGCGCGGCTGGGCTGCGGACGCCGACCGCCGGAACTCCGAAATAGTGCGCTGGCGGCTCGGTGTAGTCCTCGGTCTGCAGCTCGGTGCCGTAGAGCGGAAATTGGCGGCGAATCTGCTTCACCTTGATCAGCCCGAGCCATTTGTCGTCGAGCACGACCACCGGCAGGCTGAGCCCCATGCGCTTGGCCACGGCGACCTCGCCGCAGGTCATCTGGAAGCAGCCATCGCCCAGCATGCAGACGACGGGCAGGTCCGGCCGTGCGAGTTTGGCGGCAATCGCACCGGGCAGACCGAAGCCCATCGACGACCAGCCGTTGGTGATGTGGAAGGTCTTCGGGGCGTGCGCCGTCCATTGGCTGGCGATCTGATGGGTGTGGGCGCCGACATCGAAACAGAAGACCCTCGCGCGGCAGCGCGCGGCGAACCGCGTCGATGGCGGCGTGGGCGGTGAAGGTGCTGGTGGTGGGGCGTAGCGCGGTGTGGAACGCCTTACGGTGCTCGGCCAGAACTGCGTGGGTCCAGGAATTCGATGAAGCGGGCAGGGCGGCTAGCCGCGTTAGCGACGAGTCGAGGTCGCCGGTGGCCTCATGTGTAACAGTCACCGAAGCGGCGACATCGGCCTTTTCAATGTCGATCTGCAGCAGTGGGACGTCGCCGATCCACGCCTCGAACTCGACCTCAATGGTGTCGTAGCCGAGGCCGACGATCAGGTCGGCGGACCGCAAGAGCTTTCGCTGAATCTGCCGGCAAGAGCGCTCGATGACGCCGACGGACAGCGGATGATCCTCGTCGATCATGCCCTTGGCCATCGTCGTGGTGGCGAACGGCAGGTTGTGCCGCTCGATCATCTGCAGCAGCAGTTCCGGATTCGCCATGCGCATCGCCGATGAGCCGATCACGGCGATCGGCCGCTTTGCCCGGGCGATCAATTCTCCGGCGCTGGCGATGGCGGAGTCCGAAGCCGGCGCGATCTTCGACAGGGCCTTCATCGCCGCCGCATCGCTCTTCACGGGAGCGAGCGCCACATCCTCCGGCAAGTCTAGATGCACCGGACCGCGCGGCTCGCTCATGGCGATGCGGATCGCCTCTTTCACGGTTTCGGCTATCTTGCCCTTTTCCAGCCGGAACGATGCTTTGGTGATCGGCGCAAACAGCGAATGGTGGTCGATCCACATCTGGATGCGCCGGCCGAGCTGGTCGGTGTTCAGGTTGCAGGTGATGGCGATCAGCGGCGAGCGGTCGAGCCAGGCGTTGCCGACGCCTGTGGTCAGGTTGGTAGCGCCGGGCCCGAGCGTCGCAATGCACAGGCCGGGCTTTCCGGTCATCCGGCCGGTCACATCGGCGGCGAAGCCAGCGGAGCCCTCGTGGGCGGTCAGCACAAAGTCGATGCCGCCCTTCCGCATCGCCTCCATCAGCGGCAGCACGTTTCCGCTCGGGATGCCGAAGCCGCGGTCGATGCTGGCGGCTTTCAGCGTGGCGACGATGAGATCGGCATTGTTCATGGAGGGCATGCGCCTTGGCTGTGTAGGGAGCCATGTATCACATGGCTTCTCCGAAATGCTCAAGGGGCGCTGCGGAAGTATCAGGCGGATTGCTGTGCCCTCTCCCACAAGGGGCGAGGGCACAACATTTGGCCGCGGCTCAGGTGAACATGTCGGCGACGATTCCGGCATACCAGCCGATGTTCTCGGCGTGGGTTTGCTTGCGCAATTCCGCTGTCTCGCCGGTCTTGGAGACGAACGTATCCGTGGCGGCAATTTTGCCGTCCTTCGCCGAGTAGGCGCCGCCGATCTTCACGGTGTCGTCGGTCTCGATCATGCTCCAGCAGGTGTTGGTGTAGCGCGCCGGGAATGTGCGGCCATTGGCGAGTTCGCCCCGGATCATCATGGCCGCCACCTTGGCCTGGCTGTTGGCCGAGAAGCCCGATTTCGGCATGTCCCCGGCAATGCACGCGTCGCCGACGATGGACACGTTTGCGTCGGTCGCCGAGCGCATATTCTCCGGATCGATCGGGCAGAAGCCGGTGGCATTGGCGAGACCGGCGTCGCGCGCGACCTTGCCGGCCATCTGCGCCGGGATCACGTTGATCAACTGTGCCTTGTATTCGCCGAGGTCGGTCTTCACCGTCATCGACTTGGCATCGACGTTCTTTACCCCGCCGTGCATCCTCGAATCCTGCCATTCGACCATGCCGGGGTAGTGCTTCTGCCAGCCCTCCATGAATAAGCCCTGCTTGGAAAAGCTTTCCTTGGCGTCGATGATGACGATGCGCGATTTCGTATGGCCCTTGGCTTTGAGCACGTGCGCCATCATGGATACGCGCTCGTACGGCCCCGGCGGGCAGCGGTAGGGATTGGGCGGGGCGATCATCACGATCGTCGCGCCGTCCGACAGCGCGTTGAGCTGGCGCTTCAGCAGCTCAGTTTGAGCGCCGGCCTTCCATGCGTGCGGCGCCACGAGACTGGCCGCCTCGGACCAGCCGGGAACCGAGTCGAACTTGAGGTCGATACCGGGTGCGAGCACCAGGCGGTCGTAGGACACGGCGGTGCCATTGCCGAGCGTAACGGTCTTCTTCTGGCGGTTGATCGCCGCCGCAGTCTGGCGAACGTGCTTGATGCCGTAGGCTTTGGCGATCTTGTCGTAGGAATGCGTGATGTCCTTCCAGGATTTGAAGCCGCCGAGATAGAGATTGGAGTGGAAGCAGGTGGTGAAATTCGCCATCGGCTCCACCAGCGTCACGTCGATGCCGCCGTCCTTAGCGAGGTATTTCGTGCCGCCGGGGCCACCCCCGACCGCCACCACCTTCGGCTTCGCCTGCGCGAACGCCGGCATGGGGAACGTCGAAGCGGTCAGCGCCCCGATGCCTCCGATGAACTGTCTCCTGTTCGTATTCATCGTCGCCTCCCTTGGAATTTCAGTTTGGTTCGTAATTTCAGCTTCAGTTCTTCGGCCTCACGCCGCCGAAGTAGGCGGCGAGCGCCGCGATCTCGTCGCTGGACAGCTTGCCCACGATGGTCTGCATGGCCGGATTGCTGCGCCGCTTTTCCCGGTACTCGTTCATGATTTCCACGAAGCTCGCTTCCGGCCAGCCGACGATGGGTGGAATGCCCTGGTATCGGCCGCTGAGCTGATGGCAAGTCACGCACTCGGCCGACAGATATTCGCCGAGCGCGCGATCGCCCGCGGCGAGGCCCGCTTCGATCGGCATTACAACGAGCGCGATGGCTGCGACAACGAGGCACAGTGTCGCCCGTACTGGGTGAAGCGTTACTCGACCTTCGGTCCCTTGCCGGATTCGGGCGTCACGTCGATGACGCGGGCGCGGCCGGTGATCCGGGCTGGGCCGGGCAGGCAATTCGTCATGCAAGGCGATTTTCGCCACAGCGATTTCTCCGCGACGTCACGGTCATCATCGCGGAAGTTGCGCTCGTTGGGAAGCTTGATCGATTTGAACGAATTCGCGTTCAATTCGAAATGTTCATCCTTGATAAGGTCGTTCAGATAGAAAACGTATGCTGTCACCGCGTAAAGCTCGTCGTTGGTTAGCGACTGTGCGTTGCCGAACGGCATGGCGCGGCGGATGTAATCGATAACGGTGGACGCGTAGGGCCAGAACGAGCCGATCGACTTCACCGGATCGTTGCTCCCGAGCGTGTTCTCGCCGCCGGCGAGGATCGGCCAGCGGCCGGCGCTCTCGCCGAACTCACCGTGGCAGCCCGCGCATTGCTGCATGTAGATGGCCTCGCCCTCCCGCACCGTGCCTTTGCCCGGCGGCAGACCCTTGCCGTCGGGACGGACGTCGATATCCCAGCCGGCGATTTCGTCGGACTTGGCTTCACGGCCGATGCCGAGCGGCTTCGCCGCTTCGGCGCGCGGGGCATGTCCGGCGGACTTCGGCGCGGCGGCAACGCCTGCGCCGATCAACGCCAAAATGCCTGCGCCAAGCAGAGCGCTGCTAACCCACCTCGACATTCTCAACCTCGCCGTTGCTGCGCACATGCCAGGTTTGGATGCCGTTGTTGTGATAGATCGAGTTGACGCCGCGATACTTGCGCAACTCGGTCTTGCTCGGCTGCACGTAGCCGCTTTCGTCCATGGCGCGGGATTGCAGCAGGAGTTCGCTGCCGTCCCAGTCGAACTCGTAGTAGAACCGCGTCAGCGCCTTGTCCCAGGCGGGGCCGTCGATTTTGGCGGGCCGCCAGTTACGGCCTCCATCGATGGACACATCCACCCGCGCGATCTTGCCGCGTCCCGACCATGCGATGCCGGACAGAACCGTGAAGCCGGATTTGTGGTTGATCGGCGCCTGTGGGCTCGGGTTGGTGATGACGGACTTCGCCTCCATCACATAAGTGAAGCGCCGCGCCTGACCGTCCGCCATGACGTCGGTGTATTTGGATGTCTCCTCGCGGGTGTGCCAGGGCTGATCGCCGACCTCGATTCGGCGGAGCCATTTGACCCAAATGTTGGCCTCCCAGCCCGGTAGCACCATCCGCACCGGATAGCCGTTTTCGGGATAGAGCATCTCGCCGTTCATGCGGTAGGCGACCAGCGCGTCGTCCAATGCCTTGGCCAGCGGCAGCGAGCGCGTCATCGCCGCGGCGTCGCCGCCCTCCAGCAGCAGCCATTTCGCCGAAGGCTTCAGCCCCGCCTCGTTGAGCAGAACCTTGAGCGGCACGCCGGTGTACATCACGCAATGCACCATGCCGTGGGTAAATTGCGCGCCGTTGAGCTGTGCTCCGCGCCATTCCATTCCGGAGTTGGCGGCGCACTCGCAGAAATAAGCGCGGTTGACGCGCGGCATGCGCTTGATGTCGTCGAGGGTGAACATCAAAGGTTTGTCGACGAGGCCGTGCAGCATTAGCCGGTAGTCGGCCGGGTTGACCTCGGCGATGCCCGAGTGGTGGCGTTCGAAGCACAGGCCGTTCGGCGTGATGATGCCATCGATTTCGTGCAGTGGCGTGAAACTGACCGAGCTTTGCGGCGAGGCCGTAAGCCACGATACATCGCGGCGTCCGATGTGGGCCTCGGACTTCGCTGGCTTGCCGTAGGTGCGGACGGCGACCCCTTCGCCGAGCGTCTTGCTCCAGTCGGCTACATTCGGCGGCAGGTTGGCCGGATTCGAGTCTGCGGTGAGGGCGGGGCTTGCGATTGCTGCCGCTCCTCCCGCAAGCGCGGTGCGCAGGAAACCGCGGCGCGATGTGCGGTTGGGCTTTTTGCTCATGCTTTCCATCCCGGTCGGCATTATTTATGCATGAAGTTGCATATGTCGGGGAAATTTTTTGCGGGTTACCCCGTTCTTAGTTGCCCAGCAAGCGCACCCTGCCTGACTCCTTCGGCGCCACCACCTTGACCTTTTCGATATGATTCATCACCACGTCCCATATCGCCGGGCCTTCGGTGCCCTCGTTGACGCTGGCCCAGCCGGAGACGACATACTCCTTGGCCGCGTCGAGCGGCTGGCCGGTCTTTAGCAGCGTCAAATCGCCGATGCGGTGGCCGATGCCTTGGCTCAAATCGATCGAGTAGGACACCCCGCCGACCCGGACCATGTCGCCGCCCTGCTGGTAATATGGATCGGGGTTGAACAGGTTGTCGGCCACGTCCTCCAGCACCTCCTTAAGACGCGCGCCGGTCATCGTCATGCGGTAGGCGGCGGGATAGGTCAGCGCCGTGGCGTTGTAGATGTCCTCCCGGCTGATGGCCTGTCCCGGCAGCAGCGAATTGCCCCAGCGAAAGCCCGGCGACAACGCGATCTCCGCGTCGCGCTCCGACAGCAAGGCGTCGCAGATCACGTCATCCAGCGTGCCGTTGAAATTGCCGCGTCGGTACAACAGCGTATCGGTCCGACCGATGACTTCGCCCAGCATCTTTTCGTGCGGATCGCGGATGGCCGCGATCAACGATGCCATGTCGGCGTCCGGCGCGATCACCTCCGAAAACACCGGGATGAGCTTGAAGCGATAGTCCTTCACCTCGCCGCCGCGTACGTCCAGGTCGAGCCGAGAAATGAACTTGCCGTGGCTGCCCGATGCGATCAGCAGCGTCTTGCCGACCTTGACCACGTCGGGGAGCGCGTCGTGGGTGTGGCCGGTCAGGATCACGTCGATGCCACTGACTCGTCCGGCAAGCTTGCGGTCGACGTCGAAGCCGTTGTGCGACAGCAGCACCACCAGGCCGGCCCCATCCTTGCGGGCCTTGTCGACGTTGTTCTGCAGATCGCGCTCGCGGATTCCGAACGACCAGTTCGGGATCATCCAGCGCGGATTGGCAATGGCTGTGTAGGGCAGGGCCTGCCCGATGACGGCGATCTTGACCCCGCCGCGCTCTATCATCCGCATCGCATCGAAGGCGGGCTCGTCCCATTCGGTATCGCGGATGTTTTGGGCGAGGAACGGAAAACCAAGCTGGCTGACGAGTTCCTTGACCCGCGCCGTGCCCAGCGTGAACTCCCAGTGGCCGGTCATGGCGTCGGGCTTCAGCAACGCCATGCAATCGACCATGTCCTGGCCGCGTGTGCGCATGGACGTGTAGCTGTTCTGCCAGGTGTCGCCGCCGTCGAGAAATAACGTACGGCCGTCGCGCTCGGCGCGGATGCTTTTGAGCACGGTGGCGATTCGGTCTAGCCCGCCCAGGCTTCCGTAGCTTTTAGCCAGCGCGGAAAAATCGTCGGACGTCAGCGCGTAGGCGGAGGCGCTGCCGGCGGGGATTTTGTAGAGGTCGAGAAAGTCCTTGCCGGTGACGTGCGGCACCTGTCCGCGTGCTTCGCCGACGCCGAGATTGGTCGATGGCTCACGAAACAACACTGGCATGAGCTGGGCGTGGATGTCCGTAAGGTGGACCAGCGTCACATTGCCGAGCGGTTCGAACCGCAGCAGGTCCGCTTGCGTCATTTTCTGCTGCGCAAACGCGCGCGACCAGTTGCCCGGTACGAGAGCCGCCGTCGCGGCGGCGATCTGGATGAAGTCGCGTCTGGAGATCATTTGGATTCCGAGTGCTGCCGAACGCGCCCGGGTCGATGCCGGTGCGGGCTAACTGACCGTGATGGTCTCTTCGCCGACGATGGTGGAGCCGTCGTCATCGGTCCAGGTCAGCACGACAGTGCCTGATTCCTGAGCCTTGAACTTGAACTGGATGTACGGGTTCGCCGAAACGGCGGTTTCGAAGTCGGCGGCGAACACCTGCTTGCCGGCAACGGTGCAGGTGAACTTGTTGAGGATCTTGCGCGGCACGGTGTTGCCGGCGGCGTCCTTGCGCTGCCCGGTCTCCATGACGTGGGAGACGAGCGCCTTCACCTCGACGAGGTCGCCCTTCTTGGCTTCCTTCTTGTCGAGCTTGATGCGGGGTTTGCTGGCCATGGGCTGTCTTCTGAAATCGGTTTGCGCGGGCGGGCGGGCTGGTCAGCCGCCGCAGCCGCCGATGGTGACTTTGACCTGCTTGCTGGCGATGAAGAACGAGCCGTCGTTCATTTTCGCAACAGCGATGACATCCTGGGTCGCGGCAAGCCGGATGCGGGTGTTGGCTTCGGCCACGCCGCTCGCCGGCGAGAAGTGAAATGTTGCGACCGCCGAGCGCGGGTTCTCATCCGCGACAATCATGACGTCGGTAACGTGCGATTGCTCGGTCATCGGGCTTTCGACGGTCACGGTCATCGGCACGGTGTTACCGTTCTCCGCGATCTCCGGCAGGTCGAGCTTGACCTTGCCCTGAACGGGAGTCTTGCCGCCGGTGAACTTCTTGATTGCCTCTTCGGCGTCGTTCTTCGCCAGCGCTGGAACGGCGCCGAACATCGCCAAGCTGATTGCGCCGGCGCCGAGTGCCAAGGTCTGACGGCGATTGAAGGTCGTTGTCATCTCAATTCCCTCAAGTGACGAATGCTGCGAGCGGCCCGTCCAGGCATGGTCATCGCCCGCCTGTCGGCATTCCGTCAAGCCTCCCGGATTCCCGCGCCGATTCGCGGGACATATTCATTTTGACGAAAGTATCTAGAGGGGCGCCAATCTTTGCAACCGAATTTGAGGCCCGCGCAATTGTATTCCACGCACGACGCGTTGTGCGCTGTCAACGCACAATGAGAATGTCCCCTCGTTCCGCACAATGAGAATGTCCCCTTTTGGATGGGGCTGAGCGTTTGTGGGTAACGAGGGGGGTCGCGCGCCTTCACAGCGGTAGCGTCGCCCCTCGTTATCCACATCC
>JAPLPD010000075.1 GCA_026400395.1 Alphaproteobacteria bacterium
AGGCGGTCGACAAAGCGCACGGAGCGGGACGCCCGGCAATACGCGCAACAATCAAAAGCTCATCCTGATTGTCGCTCCACGACAATCAAATCACGCGTCACGAAAATATCGCTTGCGTTATCGTCGCGCCGCGACAATCAACTCCTCGCCGCGACCGCCAAAATGGCCATCCTGATTGTCGCGGAGTTCTCATCCAGATTGTCGCGCTACACCCGCTGGCCCTGCGAGGGCAGAATAGGACGGGCCTGATGCTGGACCTGGCCGAGAACGACTTTGCCGGCGCGGGCGCCGATGGAGAGCGCTCGCAGGTACTCGCGGTCGAAGCCACGCACGCGGGCGCCGAGAGTCTCGTCGCCGAACCGCATCGCCGACTGTTCGATCGAGGTCGGGAACACGATATCGAAGCCGACGACCTTGGCCCCGCCGTCGATCAGCGCGTTCAGCACCTGGGCGATCTCGCGGGTCCAGGTGACGCTCGGCGTGCCCTCGAACGGCGGGGTGTTGAACGTCTCCTCGTCGAGCGCGACGACGACCGCGGGTGAGGCGCCCGCCGGGTGGGCATTGCCGAATACGCGCCAGCGGAGCGCCGTCAGGATATCGACGTAAAATCCGCGAACCGCGTCAAGTGCCGGTGAAACGACAACGAGGCTCGCGGCAAGCGCGATCAGGATGGCGACGAGGACGGCGCGCAGTCGGAACTGGTCCATGGCTGCGCTGCGGGCGAATCAGCCCGGCTGAAACTGCAGCAGCCGGCTGATGATCGGAGCCTTGCCCGACTTGGCATTGGCGTCGACCTTGAAAGTGACCTTGTGGCTGCCCAGCGTGGCCGTATAGATCACGCCGCGCGTAAGTCGCTTTTTGGCGGTCGCCAGGTCGTAGAAGCCGCCGCTGGCCAACGATTCGGCCATCTCGATTTCGACTCGCTGGCCGCGCCCCTTTGCCGGTTCGATCACCAGCTTGCGGCTCTCGCCGGCTGTCAATTTTGGAATCTGGACCACCGGCGATACGGCGAAGACGCTCGGGTTGAAGGCCGCGCTCTGCAGCCGGAATGCCGAGGCGCCGCTCGCGTTCGCTTGCTGGGCGCTGAGCTTGATATTGCCGCCGTTGCAGGCGACCTTAGTACGGGAGACTTTGCCGCCTTGCACTTCGCTTTGGTCAGAGCCGATGAGCACAGTGCCACCCGTGATTGTCTCGTGGGCGCACGACTTCAAATAACTCAGGGTCAGGCTGTCTTGCGGGCCGAGTTTGATAGTCTGCCCGATGCCCACATAGTCCATGAACTCGACATCGGCAGAGTTGCCGCTGACCTGCTCGACCAGAGCGGTAAGCATCAACGGGGCAGGTTGTTTGGCGGATGTGGCCGACACGGGGACAAGAATGGCGGCCAGTGTGGCCAGCGCGAGGGTTTTGCTGATCATGGCACGATGATTCCGTGTTGAAGCGCCTTCCCGGCGCCGGGTTAGCACACCGGGATCGGAATTGCATCCGGCTTCCAGGGGCAATTGCGTGAGACCTTTTGTTCTCAGCGGCTGGCTGCCGGCCGCATGCTGAGGACGATCAGCGCCCGAACGGGATCGACAAGTCCCCAGCCGTACTGGCTGTCCCGGCCCTTGGGGCCAAGGTCCTTTGCGGTTGAGGCCAGAAGCGATTGTACAGCGGCGGGCGTCAGACTCGGATCGCGTTCAAGCAACAGCGCGACGACGCCGGTGACATGGGCGGTGGCGATCGAGGTGCCGGTTGAGAGTTGAAGACGGCTTGCGGAGCCGCTGCCACGACATCAACGCCTGGCGCTGCGACCACGATGTGTGGGCCCTGGTTGGCGCCGGTGAACACCCGGTCGTTGGCGTCGAGCGCGGTGACGGCGATCACGTTCGGGTCAGCGCCGGGATAGAGCGGCGGTGATTTCGGTCCGGCATTACCCGCCGCGGCGACCAGAACCACGCCCTTGTCGTGCGCGGCTTTGAGCGCCTTTTCCAGAGCCGGGTCGCGCGGTCCGGCGAAGCTCATGTTGATCACGCGCGCGCCCTGGCTGACGGCCCAGTCGATGCTTTTGACGATGGCGAAGCTCGTGCCCTCTGCGGTGTTGTTGGATTCGCTGAAGGCGCGGACAGCGAGGATTTTGGCGTTCGGCGCGATGCCGATCAGGCGGCCATGTTCGACGATGGCGCCAGCCATTCCAGTGCCGTGCGAATGCGGCGGCTCGCCACGGCCCACCACGTCGATGTGCCCCAGGATCGTGCCTTTCAATCCCGGATGATCGAGGTCGATACCGGAGTCGATCACCGCCACGGTCACATTGTTGCCTGAGGAAAGCTTGTGCGCGTCAAGCAGTTGCAGTTTGCGCGCGGAATATTGAGCCGGGTCGGCGGTCCGCGTCGCCGGGCCGATGCTGGCCGGCGCCGTTGTGGTTGGCACGGCGCCCGCGGGCGCTGCCGTGCCCGCCGGGGTTGGGGCAGCCTGCGTCAGGGCGAATACGTAGTTGGGCTGCGCGATTGCGACGATGCTCTTGGCCTCCAGGGCCAAGATGGCGGTTCGGACAGACATGCCGCCCGGCAGTTGAATGCGATAGACGAGCTGCCCGCTCGAATCCAGCGATTGCGAACTGAGGACGATCAATCCGAACTCGCGCGTCAGCGCTGCTATTTGTGCGGGGGTGATATTGGAATTGACCTGCAGCATCACCTCGTTATTGACGAAGCGAGTCTCGGTGGGCGGCGGGATGCTTGAGAAGCGCTCGCCGTTGGGGCCGATGATGGAGCGCGCCGGCGGCGGAGGAGTTGTTATGCCGGCCGGACCCGAGGCGCCGCCCGCGCCGGAGCCCGAACCCGAGCCCGAGCCTGTCCCAGTGCCGCTGCCTTGGTTTGATGTATCGGGCAGTGAGGAATTCGAACTCTGGCCACTCGGCGTTGGCGCCGCGAGATTGGCGATCTGCTGCTGTTGCCCGAACACGGTGGGGTCTGTCGGAGCGATTGCGGCGGCCGGTTTCAGGAACGTCGGCGAGTAGTACGGGGGCGAGGCGGTCTGCCACAAAAGATGAGGATAGCCGCTGTTGATGGTAGCGTTGCTGCCCCAGACATTTGTATCGAAGCCTAGCATTACAGTTGCGTAATCGGAGATCTTCTGAATCCATGGGCAACCATGATTCGAAGATCGTGGACGCGGGCAGCGTCGATTGAGGAGACGCTTGCGTCGTGGGCGGCGTCGCTTCGAGAGATCAAGCGGCGGATAC
>JAPLPD010000092.1 GCA_026400395.1 Alphaproteobacteria bacterium
CCCAAGCCTTATTCTTTCTCCGAACTGCTGGCACGCGTCGAAGTGCTGGCCCGCCGCCGCGGCGGCCGAGGCGAGGAGACCGTGTACCGGGTGGCGGACCTCGAACTCGACCGGCTGTCCCACATGGTCAAGCGCGGCGGCAAGGAACTCGATCTGCAGCCGCGCGAGTTCCGCCTGCTCGAATATCTGATGAAGCATGCCAGTCAGGTTGTGACCCGCACCATGCTTCTGGAAAATGTCTGGGACTATCACTTCGACCCTCAGACCAACGTGATCGACGTGCATATCTCCCGGCTGCGCTCCAAGATCGACAAGGGCTTCGCGCAACCGTTGCTGCACACCATCCGCGGCGCCGGATACATGATCCGTGACAAGTGATCTTGTCACGACGGAGGCCACCGCCGCTCAGGGCCGAAGCCCAAGCCAGGGCAGGCTGCGCGGTTTTTCCGGCCGGGTGAGGGCGTGGGCCGCGCCGTGGCTGAGTGTTCTGGGCAAGCTGTCCAACACCACTGCGTTCAAGCTGACGCTCGTCCATCTGACCATCTTCGCGCTGTTAGCCGCGTTCCTGCTTGGCTATTTCGCCTGGAACACCCGGCGTCTGATCACCGAGCAGATTACGCGCACGGTTGACGCCGAGATCACCGGCCTGTCCGAGCAGTACAATCAGGGCGGCATCCGCCGGCTGGTGTTCGTCATTGATGCGCGCGCGCGCCGCCCTGGATCGAGCCTTTACCTCGTCAGCACGTTCAGCGGCGACGGTCTCGCGGGAAACGTCGGGCTGCTCGGCGAAGGCGTGCTGGAACATAACGGCTGGACCGAAACGGTCTATCGGCGTCTCGACGACCCGGAGGGCACCGAGCATCACGCGCTGGTGCGGGTGTTCGAACTGCCGAGCGGCTTTCGCCTGCTAGTCGGCCGCGATCTCGAAGAGCGGGAGCGGCTCTACGACATCATCCTTTCCGCCGGGCAATGGTCGATTGCGCTGGTCATCGTGCTCGGCCTCGCCGGCGGGTTTTTCGTGGCGCGGCGCGTGCTTCACCGCGTCGATGCCATGACGGAGACCTCGCGCACCATCATGGCCGGCGATCTGTCCGGTCGATTGCCGACAGCGGGCTCCGAGGACGAGCTTGACCGGCTTGCGGTGAACCTCAACGTCATGCTCGACAGGATCGAGGCGCTGATGCGGGGATTCAAGGAGGTTTCCGACAACATCGCCCACGATCTCAAGACTCCGCTGACTCGGCTGCGTAACCGCGCCGAGGAGGCGTTGCGTTCCGGCAAAGGCGAGGCCGAATACCGCGAGGCGCTTGAAGGCACGATCGAGGATTCTGACGAGTTGATCCGCACGTTCAATGCGCTGCTGATGATCGCGCGCGCCGAGTCCGGACAGGCCAGCACGCCGATGACGGAGTTCGACGCCGCCGACATCGCCCGAGGGGTGGCCGAGCTCTACGATCCGCTCGCCGACGAGAAGGGGCTGCGGCTGAAGATCGAAGCCGAAGGTCTCCTGCCGGTGCGGGGCAACCGTGAACTGGTGACCCAGGCGCTGGCCAATCTCGTCGATAACGCCATCAAATATGCCCGGCCCGACGAGGCCGAGGCGAACGGCATGCGGGCCGACGTGCTGGTGAAGGCGAGCGGGGATGCCGACTTCATTCGTCTCAGCGTCTCCGATCGGGGGCCTGGCGTTGCCGCCGCCGATCGGGAGCGGGTGGTGCAGCGTTTCGTGCGGCTGGAGCAGAGCCGCTCGGAGCCCGGTTCCGGGCTGGGGCTGAGTCTCGCATCCGCGGTGGCGCATCTGCACGGCGGCGAACTCGTGCTCGAAGACAACGGGCCGGGGCTCAATGCCACGCTGGTGTTGCCGCGCCACGGCCCGGACTTGCCGCAGCCGAGCGAATAGTCAACCGGCGCGCGCGCCGCTATGACAGCGCATGGCCCGGCCGGCAAAGAAGAAAACTAAACCAACCGCACCCGTCGATAAGACGCTTGCGCTTGCTGTGGCCACTGCGCCGCGCCTGACCGACCGCAAGGCGGCGCAGGCTCGTCTGGCCGAATGGCTCGCCGGGATCGGTCGCAGCGCCGCTGGAAAATCCCTCAAGCGCCTGATCGCGGAGAAGCCCCAACTTAAAGCCTTGCTGCTCGGTCTCGCCGACGGCTCACCCTATCTCTGGGAACTGGCGTCCGCGGAGCCTGAGCGGCTGCTGTCCCTGCTGCAGGCGGACCCCGACACTCATCTTTCGAAGATGCTCGCGCGATCCGGCCGGCTCGCCGCTTCGGCCAAGAATGAAGCCTCGGCGATGCGGCTCCTTCGCCGCATGAAGGCGGAGGCCGCGCTCTTGATCGCATTGGCCGACGTCGGCGGCGCCTGGCCGGTGATGCGGGCGGCTCATGCGCTGACCGAGCTTGCGGACACGGCGGTGCGGGCCGCCGTGCGCTTTCTTATGCGCGTGGCCGTTGCGCGTGGCCGTCTCAAGCCGGCCGATCCCGCGAGGCCCGAAGACGGCAGTGGCCATGTTGTGCTTGCCATGGGCAAGATGGGAGCGTTCGAACTCAACTATTCGAGCGACATCGACCTGATTGTCTTCTACGACCCCGACGCTCAAGCGTTGGTGGACAAGGACGACGCCACCACGTTCCACGTTCGGATCGTGCGGGGGCTGGTCAAGCTTCTGCAAGAGCGCACTGCTGACGGCTATGTGTTCCGCGTCGATCTCCGGTTGCGGCCAGACCCGGCTTCGACGCCGGTGGCGGTTTCGATCGAGGCCGCGTTCAACTACTACGGCAGCATCGGCCAGAATTGGGAGCGTGCGGCGCTGATCAAGGCGCGCGCTTGCGCAGGCGACATTGCGGCCGGCGAGGCGATCCTGGCGCAGCTCGCGCCCTTCATCTGGCGAAAATATCTCGATTACGCCGCGGTTGCCGAGATCGAAGCCCTCAAGCGCCAGATCCACGCCTACCGCGGCCACGAGGCCATCGCCGTCGAAGGCCACAACATCAAGCTTGGCCGCGGCGGTATCCGCGAAATCGAATTTTTCGCGCTGACCCAACAGCTTGTCGCTGGGGGCCGGCATCCGGAGCTGCGCGGCCGCGAAACCCTGCCGACGCTGGATGCGCTTGTCGCGGGCGGCTGGATCGGCGCCGACGCGCGCGCCGATCTGGGCGCCGCCTATTGCTTCCTGCGCACGGTCGAGCACCGGCTGCAGATGGTGGCCGACGATCAGACCCACACGTTGCCAGCGGATGCCGAAGGCATGGAGCGTTTCGCGCGCTTCGCGGGCTTCAAGAATCGTAATGCATTCGCGGAGACGCTGGTTGAGCATTTGCGCAAGGTACAGCGTCAGTACCTGAGGCTGTTCGAGGAAACGTCGGCGCGGGCCGATCGGTTGGCGCTGTCGTTTCCCAAGGATGCCGACGACCGCGAGACTCTCAATCGGCTTGGTGCGATGGGCTATCGGAAGCCGCTGGAGGTCTCTTCGACGGTCCGGCGGTGGCTAACCGGCGGGTACCCCGCGTTGCGCGGCGAGTTCGCCCGTACGCAGTTCACCGAACTGGTGCCGGTGCTGCTTGATCGGCTGGCGCGGGCGGAGAATCCGGATTCAGCGGTTAATGCGTTCGATCACTTTATCGGGGGCCTGAAACGTGGAGCGCGGCTGTTTTCGCTGCTGAAGCAGAATCCGGACATGGCCACCCTGGTTGCGCTGACGCTTGGCACCGCGCCGCGGCTCGCCGATATCCTGGCGCGGCATCCCGAGGCGATGGATGCGTTGCTTGAGCCGACGTTCTACGGCGCGCTGCCCGATGAGGACAAGCTCGCGGCGGAACTCGCGCGCACCATCGGGGAGGCGAGCAGCTACGAGGATTTTCTCGATCGCCTGCGTATCTTCAGCCAGGAGCAGCTGTTTCTGATCGGGGCGCGCATCCTTTCAGGGACAGTCTCGGCCGAGCAGGCCGGCGGCGCTTTCGCCCGGCTCACTGATGTCGCTGTGCGGGCCCTGCATGGGCGGGTGGAGGAGACGCTGGCCGAAAGCCACGGCCGCATCCGGGGCCAGCAGACCGCGCTGCTGGCGCTGGGCAAGCTTGGCGGTCGCGAGATGACGGCCACCTCCGATCTGGATCTGATCATCGTCTACGATTTCGACGCGGAGCACCCGCAATCGGACGGGTCACGGCTGCTCTACGGCGCGCAGTATTTCGCACGGCTGACGCATCGGTTGATCAGCGCGCTGTCGTCGCAAACGAACTACGGCGCGCTCTTCGCTGTTGATATGCGGCTGCGCCCGTCGGGGCGATCCGGTCCGGTGGCGACCAGCATCGATGCGTTCTCCAGCTACCAGGAGCATGAGGCCTGGACCTGGGAGCACATGGCCCTGACGCGCGCGCGCGCGGTATCAGGCCCGCCCGGCTTCGGGGGCCGCGTCGAGGCGGTCATCCGCGCGGTGCTGTGCAGACGGCGCGACCGCAAACTGGTCGCCGCGGACGTGGTTGAGATGCGCCAGGCCATCGCCAAGGAGAAGGGCGAGAAGGAACGCTGGGACCTCAAGTATGCGGCCGGCGGGCTGGTCGATCTGGAGTTCATCGCCCAGTTCCTCCAGCTTGTGCACGCCGCCGACCATCCCGAAATTCTCGACACCAACACCGCCCGCGTCTTCGACAAGGCGTGGCGGCTTGGCGTGCTGTCGGCCGAGGAGGCGGATGTGCTGCGGCCGGCGGCGCGACTCTATCACAATCTCACGCAAATATTGCGGCTGTGTCTGCCGGGTGCGTTCGATCCGAAGACCGCGGGCACAGGGCTGCTCGGATTGCTTTACCGGGCCGCCGACTTGCCAAATTTCACCACGCTCGACGCGCACCTTGCCGAAACGCGGCAGAAGGTGCGAGCGAGCTTCAACCGCATTCTCGGCGGGGCAGTGTAGCCTAGGCCGGAACGGCGGCGCGTTTCTTCACGCTTTCGATCAGCGAAGCCTTGCGCACATGGGCCTTGTGCGCCGCCGGATCGTTCATGGTCCGCTGCAGTTGCTCGAAGTCCTTGGTCCGGGCCGCCGGGTCCTTCTCTTCCATCCGTTTTTTGTTGGCGACGGTCTGCTGCTGAACGAATTCGATGTTGAGCGGCCGGCGGTGCAGATCGTATTCGTCGAGGATTGTCTCGGGCGCTTCGCGGCGGATGACGCGGCCGAGCAGTTCGCTCAGTTCCACAACATCGTGGATGCCGAAATTCAACCCCAGTCCGCCGAGCGGATTGTTGACGTGGGCGGCATCGCCAGCGAGGAACACGCGGCCCTTGCGGAAGCTTGCCGCCACGCGCTGGTGCACGTTGTAGAGATTGCGGTGGACCACGTCATAGGCGCCCTGTTTGGGCAGGAAGCGCTGCAGCCGATGTTCGGTCGCGACCGGGTTCATCAGTTCTTCGTCGGTCTGCTCGGCCCTGGTCGAGGACAGGACGCGCCAAAGCGGCCCCGATGCGTCGCCGCTGACCTTGAAAACCGAGAACCACGCGTCAGGATCGGAGACGTAATTCCGCGTGCAGCCCGGATACCGCAGGCCGATATCCTCGGGCGTGGTCAGGATCATGAACCGCTCAGGATGGGTGTAGCCGGCGAACTCGATCCCGAGCGCCTTGCGCACCGTGGAGCGGCCGCCGTCGCTGCCGATCAGATAGGAGCCGGAAACCTTGCGGGTCTCGCCGCCGGCTTCGACCTCGACCTCGACGCCATCGGCCGACTGTTGGATCGATCCGACCCGCGCGGAGAATTCAACCTTGGCATGTGGATATGCCTTGAGCCGCTCGATCGCCATGCCGGCGAGCTTGTGCTGTTCGCATTGCACGGCGAACGGATAGGGCGTCTCGTCCTTGAGCAGGCGGAAGTCGAATTCGGCGATCATCTGCTTGGTCAGGTTGTCCCAGATACGGAACAGGGGTTCGACATAGCCGCGCTTGATGATCTCATCCACCATGCCGAGCTTGGCCAGCATTTCCAGCGTCGCGGCGTGGGTGGTCGCCGCGCGCGGCATTTCGTTGACCTTGTCGTCGGCCTCGAAAACGCGAACGGGGAGACCCTGGCGGGCCAACGCAAGCGCCGCGATGACGCCGACCGGTCCGCCGCCGGCAATAAGGATGGGCTGCTGTGTTGTCATGAGCCTATGGCAGTTTCACGCCGGCGATTGCGACGGCTTCTGCCCATAGTTTTAGATCGCCGGCGACCAGTTCTGCAAACTGGGCGGGCGTGATGCCCGATGGGTCGGTGCCGAGCTTGTCCAGCCTCTCGATAAAGGCCGGATCCTTGGAGGCTTTGGCGATCTCGGCTGCGATCTTGTTCACGATCGCCTGGGGCGTGGACGCTGGCGCCATCAGCCCATTCCAGGTGACGGCTTTGTAGCCGGGATAGCCGAGTTCGGCGATGGTCGATACCTGCGGAAGTTGCGGTACGCGGGCTTCACTCGAAACCGCAAGGATGCGGATAGCGCCGCCCTGAGCGTGCGGCAGTGCGTCAGACAGATTGGAGAACATTGTCGGCAGGTGGCCGGCGATAACGTCGGTCAGGGCCGGGGCATTGCCGCGGTAACTGACGTTGTTCATCTGCAATCCGGCGCGCTGGAGAAAGAGTGCCATCGACAGGTGAGTGAGGCTGCCGGCGCTACCTTCCGCGTAGCTGAGCTTGCCTTGCTGCGATCTCACCCAGGCGACGAACTCGGCGACGTTTTTGGCGGGCACGTCCTTGTTGACGACCAGCACGAACGGATTGGTGCCGACCACGCTGATCGGCACGAAATCCTTCAGCACGTCGTAGGGAACCTTGTTCAACGCCGGCGCAATTGTGAGCGCGGGCTGCACCGCCCACAGCAGGGTGTATCCGTCTGGTGTCGCCCGGGCGACGGCCTCGCCGGCAATTGCGCCGTTGGCGCCGACACGGTTCTCCACGACGAAGGTCTGGCCGAGCGCGTCGGTGAGGCGCTGCGCGGTGAGACGCGCCATGCTGTCGGAGTTTCCGCCGGCCGCGTAGGGAACTAGGATGCGCACCGGCCGCTGCTGCGGCCAATCCTGTGCATGGGTCCCGGTGGTCAGCATCAGGGCCCAGGCCGAGAGCACTCCTGCGAAGAATCGGCGCGTGGCGGTGAGGCTGACCATGGTGCTTTTCCTTATGATTTGCGATTAAACCACCTATGCGAACGTCGTGCCACGATTGAGGCGCGACTTCCCGCGCCAAGAGGTCGCGTCATGCGGGTGATACGCCGGCAGGTTTTGCGATGGATGGGCGGCGCGCTCGCCGCGCCGCTGGTTCCGGGCCAGGTGCTGGCTCAGACCTATCCGGCGCGGCCCGTGCGGGTGATCGTCACCACCGGTCCGGGCGGGCAGGGCGACACCACCGCGCGGCTGGTTGCGGCGAAGATCGGCGACAATCTCGGCCAGCCGTTTTACATAGAGAACATGCCGGGCGGGGGCGGAAACATCGCCATGGGCGCCACCGCCCGTGCCGCGCCGGACGGCTACACAATCCTCGCCGCCACCAGCAACATCGTCACCAATATCAGCCTCTATCCGAAGATATCGTACGACCCCTACAAGGATTTCGATCCGATCTCGCTGCTGTGCACGTCACCGCATGTGCTGGTGGTGCATCCGTCGATCCCGGCCAACAGCGTCAACGAACTGATCGCGCTGGCGAAAGCCGATCCGGGCAAATTCGCCTACGCTTCGGCGGGCCGCGGCACGCCGGCGCACCTCGCCGGCGAATTGTTCAAGCTGGCGTTTTCCATCGACATCACCCACGTGCCCTACAACGGCGGCGGACCGGCCACGGCATC
>JAPLPD010000255.1 GCA_026400395.1 Alphaproteobacteria bacterium
GCTCATCGCCATTCCAGACCCCGGGCGGGATTATCCCGTTCCGGTGGGCGGCATCATCTCGTAATGGTGGGCGACATCATTCCGTTACGGCGGGCGACATCATCTCGTAACGGTGGGCGGCTTGGACAGGAATCAGCAGCCTCGCTGTAGAATTGGGTTGGTGCTCTGGTCCGGAGGGGAAACGACGCCCCCTTTCCTGTTCTCAACGATTGGCAGCGCTCTCGATTGTCACCCATGGGCTTTTGGTGCAGCGGTAAACCCGAAGCCTTTTGTTTGGAGCCGATAGCGGGAACCGAGCCTACAAGGGCCATCGCTTTGCCGAGTTCGCAATCGAACGCTGCGACATGATTGATTTCCCGGGGATGTGCATGGCTGTTGGAGCATTTTGCACTGGGGAGGGGTACAATCGAAAATAGTCAATTTGCAGCAAGTTAGCGTAAAGGTGGTGGGGTGCTTCGTAAGGAAGCGGCCTCGGCGGATCAGAAACCGCCGTGGCAAACCAAACCGAGCCGGTTCGATGTTGATGTCGCGGTTTGTCTGTTGCGCAATCAGGCAACCTTCGGGTCTAAAGTACCGCACATGAACTGACGCCCGCTGAATCCGGCCTCGCCGAAGGTTTTTCGGACCGTAAGGGCAGGCCCAAAGACGTCAACGAGCGCCCCGTGGCGAGCTGCGTCCGCTCGTTTCATTTCCGTACCAGCCTGGAGGTTGAATATGTATCGGATGATGGTGGCTGACTACGATTCGCCCTCGTATTTCGTGGCGACCGCCGCGGTGAAACTCGGGTTCTTTGCCAAGGAAGGCGTGGATGTCGAGTTCGTTGCGGAGTATGGAGCCAAACACGGCCCAGAGCGGCTCCTCGATGGTCACATCCATTTCTTTGGCGGGCCGGCGTTCGCGGCAACGCGCGCGTTTCCGGCATGGAAGGGTGTGAGACTGGTCGCGGCGCTGGCTCAGCATTCCTACTGGTTCATGGGCCTGCGCAGGGACATCGATATCCGCCGCGGGGACATCAAGGCGCTCAAGGGGCTGCGGATTTCGTCATCGTTTGCTTTCCCGCGGACGGCGCTCCGACACACTCTGATCCAGGCGGGAATGGATGTCGATCACGACGAGGTTCGCATTGTCGAAAGTCTGCCCTCAAAGTCAGAGAGTCACAGCCTCGACGGCCTGAAAGCGTTGCAGGAAAACCTTGCCGATGGATTCTGGGGCAACGGCATGCGGCTGGCGCTCGCAGAGAAAGCGGGCATCGCAAAATTGCATCTCGATCTTCGCCGCGGCGACGGTCCGCCGGATGCGCGGCACTACAACTTTGCCGCACTGACAATCACGGAAAATCTGATCGAGAAAGAGCCTGAGGTTGCAGCCGCCGCGGTGCGTGCCATCGTCGCCACGCAAAAGGCGCTCAAGGCCGATCCCTCGCTGGCGAAAAAGGTTGGCGATGAGCTGTTTCCTGGCGAGGAAGCGGACATGATCCCGATCCTGGTCGGCCGCGATGCGCCGTTCTATGACGCGACGATCACGTCTCAGGCCGTTGATGGTTTGAACAAATTCGCAATGGCCAATGGCCTGCTGGACCGGCCGCTGGCTTATGACCAGATCGTGGCCTCCCAATTCAGAGATCTCTGGAGAATTTGAGATTCTCGATCTCTGCATCCTGCGGGACGACGGCATGTTGTCTTGAGCCGCCCGGCGCCGAGACCTGCAGGTTTGCGTGTCGTGATAAGTCACGCGCCGATGCCAATTTATTATTGCAGCGTGATCGTCCCGCTTTCGCTGGAAACCGTTCCCAATCGAATGGCCTGCGCATGCGGGGTAATGATGGTTTCAGCCGAGCGCCAACTGAAGAAATGACTTCAATTCGTCGGGAACGTCCTTTCGAGTTGAAATCGATTTGGCAAGAGCGGCGTCTTGTTGAGCCTTGGTGATCATTCTGACGTATCCGGTCTCGGAGAAACTTGCGAACTCGTTTCCGGCGAATTTTCGTAAGACGTCAGGGGTGCCACGATTGATGAGGACATCGGTGGTCACAGCGTCGATCGCCGGGCGGCCGGCGATCGCCATGAGGTGAGCCGGGCTCTTGAACTCGGCGACCTTCAGAACGTCGCCGTCTCCGAGCGCCTTCGATGTTTCAAGGAGCCACCCTGTGGCTGGCGGCCGGCGTCCAGCGATGGCGGCGTTTGGGGGGTGGGGTTTGGTCATGCGGTACCTGATATGGACTTGGACGGAGAACGATTTAAAAGGCAGCCGCGCCGGAACGTTCCGGTGACGTGGCTGGGGAAATAATGAATACGAACCGTTTGCAGCTCGATTCCTATCCGGCCTTGCGCGCCAGGAGCATCGACGAGGTGCAGGACGCGGTGTACCGGTTGTTTCGCGATGGCGTTGTCAGCGGCCTGCGAGACACCGACCGCGTGTTCGAAGCCAAGGGAAATCACCGCGCGTTTTCGAAAATTGAGGTTTGGTGCTGCGCCTACAACACGCCGATCAAAGTCAAATATCTGGCAGGCAATTTCATCAGGCTGCAATACTGCAACTCCGGTTCGGCCACAACGACCGTCAACCGGCGGCGCTTGGCCGTCACTCCGGAGCGGGCAGGTGTACACTCGGTCGGGTTGGAAACGATAACGAGTGAGTTCGACCGCGACTTTCAGCAGATGACGCTGAAGTTTGACGTCGCCAGTCTGAAGGAGAAGCTGGCCGCGTTATCCGGGCAGTCGATCGAAGGCTCGATTGAGTTTGACATGGGGGTTGACCTGAGGCGGCCCGAAGCTGCCCATCTGAGGCGAACCACGGAGTTTTTTATCCACTGCCTAGACACGATGGGATCGGATCTCCCGTCGCTGGTCATGGCGGAGCTCCAACAGACTCTGATGACGGGACTTCTTTGCGGACAAGCTCACAATTTCAGTCGTCTCCTGGTACGTGAACCCGTCGGCGGGGCGTCTTGGCAGGTCCGGCGCGCGGTGGATTTCATCGAAGCAAACTGGAATCGGGCCATTGCTATCGAAGAAATCGTTGCGGCAACCGGTGTCAGTGCACGCAGCTTGTTACGCGCTTTTAAAAGCCATCGCGGACAGACTCCGAAGGATTTCGTGAAACAGGTACGGTTGCGGGAAGCGCGGCGCATTCTCGGCCGCGCCGACGCAACGATGAACGTAACCGACGTCGCCTACGCTTGCGGGTTCGGCGATCTCGGGCGGTTCAGCGCGGAGTATCGCCGAAGCTTTGGCGAACGTCCGTCGGAGACTCTCAAACGCCGCGGAGCCGATGCCTCCGCCAAACCGATGGGGGGGGGCGAGGACCGGCGCTGAAGGTCAGATCAAATAAGCAAGACGCTGAAGTCCCGCCAGATCGCCGATTTTGAGCATGCCATCGGATATTCCGACCAGGCCGTCCTTGCGAAGTGCGCCGAGCACGCGATTGACATGAACGGCGGTGAGGCCAGTCGCATCGGCGATATGCTGTTGGCGCAGCGGAAACGGGAACGACTGATCGCGGACCATGCCGCGCGCCTCGATGCGCCTTCTCAGAAACAGAATCAGCCAAGCGATGCGTTCCTCGGCCCGCCGCTGGCCGAGATTGGTCGCGAGTTCGTCAGTCTCCTCCTTCTCGAGGAGGCAGTATTTCACCAGATCGCGCATCAGGCTCGGGTTTGTGGACAGCTGTTCGTTGAAGGCGTCGCGATCGAAAAAGGAATATCGAACCGACGTGATCGCCTCGACGTGGAAGTTCAGGCTGCTGACGAACACTGCGTTGGTTGAAATCAGATTGCCGGGGAGCATGAATGACAAAATCTGTCTTCGTCCATCGGAGAGCTGGGACACTCTGGCCGCCCATCCCTCGCAGATGACCGGCACCCCTTCCAGCGGTTCGCCAGCACGATAGATTGTTTGGCGGGCGCGAACTGACGTTGGACTTCGGCTCAGCGGCAAACGATCGAGCCATGATTTCCATGGCGTTTCCGGGCTAAATCCGACAATCATGTTCTGACTGGCGCGTAGGAAGTCTTCGAATTGCGATAAATCCTGGGGTTGAAGACCGTCGGCCGCACGATCTGCGGCAATGCCCGCCGTCGATACGAGTGCGCCGGAAGGACGATGATGCTCTGTGATCGCTCGTATCATCTTTGATGGTCGACAACCCGATACTACAAGCCGCAATTCTCACGGCATCTAGTCATTGGAAAGTTTTCAAATTGGCGCTACGTAAAATTCGACACTGTTGGTCGATATGCGCCACGCATGCGACCCAAAGGTGCGTCACGCGAGCGCAAGCTCGGCCATTCCCGCCGAAAAATCCACGCTGGGACGCCATGCGAGTTCGTCTCGAAGCCGCGACGAGTCGGCGGTGATGTGGCGCACATCGCCGAGACGGTATTGCCCGGTCACCACCGGCGCCGGTCCACGCAAGGCCAAGGCCAGTTGGTTTGCCATCTCGCCGACCGTCCGGGGCGTCCCCGAGCCGACGTTGAAGGCGCGCACGCCTGAGACGTGTTGTTCGCAGGCGGCTACCGTTGCGGTTGCGACATCGCGGACATGCACGAAATCGCGGCGCTGTCCGCCATCCTCAAACACCCGCGGCGCTTCGCCCCGTCGCAGCGCCGACGTAAAGATGGCTGCCACACCGGCATAGGGCGTGTTGCGCGGCATGCCGGGCCCGTAGACGTTGTGATAGCGCATGGCGGCAACCGAACCGCCGGTCGCCCGCGCCCAGTTGTTGCAGTAGAACTCCTGGGCGACCTTGCTGCTGGCGTAAGCGTTGCGCGGATCGAGCGGGGCGGATTCTCCCACCAGTGCGGTGGCCAGCGGCCGGCCGCACACAGGGCAGGGCGGCTCGAACTGGCCGGCCGCCAAGGCCCTTTCTTTTCTCGGCCCCGGCGTCACCGCACCGTGTTCCGGACACCGGCCAACGCCTTCACCGTAGACCACCATCGAACTGGCCAGCGTCAGGCGCGAAACGCCCGCGCGCGCCATGCCGGCCAACAACACGGCGGTGCCGGCGTCGTTGGACGAGGCATAGTCCGGCAGGTCGTCGACATCGACACCAAGGCCGACCTTGGCCGCAAGATGGAGCACGGACTGCACGCCCCTCAACGCGCGGTCGATGGCGGTGGAATCCCGCACATCCGCGACCTGAATCTCGACCCCCGGCGGCGCGCTCCAGTTGGGGCTGGCATGCACATCGGCACGCAGGGAATCGAGCACCCGAACATCGTGTCCGCGCGCCTGCAATTCGCGCAGGACATGCTGTCCGATGAAGCCCGCGCCGCCGGTCAACAAAACTTTCATTTCAATTGTCCCTCGGCGGCAATTCCACGCGGCACCGACCGCAACGAGACGGCAAGGCGCAAGAATGTCACTGTGATTTTCCAAGCCGCC
>JAPLPD010000366.1 GCA_026400395.1 Alphaproteobacteria bacterium
GGCGTCGGCTTCGGCAATCAGCACCTGAGCCAACATTCGGCGGGCGCCTTCACGGGCAAGTTCAGTCAGGGGATCATCGATAATGTCAGGCTGACGGAAGGCGATGACAGTGGTATCTCTCGACATGGCGTATCGCTCCTCTCGGGGAGGTTCTGGCAGGCTTCGACGCCCGCCTCGATACGCCGCCTTCAATCAAGCGTCGTCACCCAGATTCCGGCTTAGCTCCGTGCTGGTGGTCCTCGGCCGTCACGAAGAAGCGCTCGAGGGTTTTGACCGCGCTCTTGCGATCAAGCCGGACTATGCCGAGGCCGCCTACAATCGCGGTACGGCGCTGCACAAGCTTGATCGCAACCGTGAGGCGCTGAAGAGCTTCGAGCGCGCGATCGCGCTGCGCCCGAATTACGCCGAGGCGCATGCAAACCGAGGCGTCGTCCTGGACGCACTCGGACGCGTTGGCGATGCTTTGGCGAGCTACGACCGCGCGCTTGCTCTGCGCGAAAACATGCCGGAGGCGCTTCTGAACCGCAGCGCGGCTCTCTTCGCACTGAACCGCAACGAGGAGGCGCTGCAAGGTCTTGACCGCATGCTAACCGCGGACGTGAATAACGCCGAAGCTCATTACCTGCGTGGCCGCGTGATGGTCGAGCTCAACCGGCCCGAGGATGCCGTCGCAAGTTGCGAGCAGGCCGTCGCGCTCGATCCGGCTTTCTCCAGGGCGCGCTGGACCAATCCGCTGTTCACGCTGCCGATCCTTTACGCCGAGGAAGGCGAGATCGCCTTGCGCCGCGCGGATTATGAACGCAGGCTGCGGACGCTATGCGACGACTACCAAGCCGGCCGTATTCCCGGAGACATGTCCAAGGGTATGGGCTGGGCGCAGCCGTTTTTCCTCGCCTACCAGGGCCATTGCGATCGTGACCTGCAGACGATGTTCGGCGGTCTGGCCACCCGGGTCATGGCTGCGCGTTATGGTGAAGCCGAGCTTGCTTTCCCGCCCGCGCCGGATGAGCCCGTGCGGGTCGGTGTCGTCAGCGGGTTCTTCTCTCAGCACTCGGTCTGGAAGGTCGGGGCCAGAGGCTGGCTCACGCAGCTCGATCCGAAGCAGTTCCAGATTTTTGGCTACAGCACCACCTTGAAGAACGACGGCGAAACCGAGCTTGCGCGAAAGCATTGCCATCGGTTCGTGGACGGCCCCCATTCGCTTGAGCAATGGCGCGAGATCATCATGGC
Organism: Alphaproteobacteria bacterium; assembly: GCA_026400395.1. Lineage (GTDB taxonomy): Bacteria > Pseudomonadota > Alphaproteobacteria > Rhizobiales > Xanthobacteraceae > Z2-YC6860. The sequence continues at coordinate 1,231 of JAPLPD010000366.1, forward strand.
CGACCGACCTCACGTTCTGCTCTATCCGGAAATCGGGATGTTTCACCAGGTGGCCGAGATCGCGGCGATGCGCCTTGCGCCGGTACAATGCAGCAATATCGGTCACCCGCAGACCAGCGGTTACCCGACCATCGACTATTTCCTGAGCGGCGAACTGATCGAGCCACCGGAGGGCGACGACCATTATTCAGAGAAGCTGGTGCGGCTTCCCAACATCGGCTTTCACTATGAGCCGCTGGAGACTGCGCCGGTCGCGGTGACGCGGGAAGACCTTGGCATCCGTCGCTCCGCGACGGCGTTCTGGTGCGCGCAATCGCTGTTCAAATATCTGCCGCAGCACGATGACGTGTTCCCCCGCATCGCGCGCGAGGCCGGCGACTGTCAGTTCGTGTTCATCCGGTATTCCCGCGCAGCGGCGGTCACGGCCCTGTTCGAGCAGCGTCTGGAGAGAGCCTTCGATGCGGCCGGCATGAAGTCTTTCGACCATTGCGTGTTTCTCGACCAAATGGATATGAACCGCTTCGCTGCGGCGAGCGCGCAATGCGACGTGATGCTGGACAGCATCGGATGGTCAGGCGGCAACACCACCCTCGAAGCGCTGGGCCTTGATCTTCCGGTTATCACATACCAAGGCGGCCTCATGCGTGGCCGGGTCAGCGCCGGGATGCTCCGCATGATGGGCATGCCGGAAGCAATCGCAGAGACGATCGACGGCTACGTGTCTCTTGCGGTCCGGATGGCCCGGGATACGGCCTTTCGGGCCGAGCTCAAGGCGCGCGTTGCGCGGGACAAGCATCGGCTTTATCGCGATCCCGCCTGCATTGCCGCGCTCGCGGACTTTATCAATCGCGTTGTGCGAGCCACGGCCTGATCCCAGCCGGCACCTTGAACGGCTTGCTCAGGAATTTCGATCCGGCGAGCCCGTACCGCCACGGCAACTCAGCGGCCTTGGTGATGCCGATCCGGACGCCCGCCACAACCTCGGGTTGGCCCTCCGCCGCGTAAAGTTCGAACGGCAGGCGGTCGAGCGGCAGGCCATTGTGCGCCAGCGTCACCCCCAGCGCCTGGGCCAGCCGGCCGGGCCCGGAACACAGCAGCCGCTCGTCGGTGAGGCCCCGCCGGCGTTGCATCTTGGCGAGGCCCTGGATCGGTTCGACCGCCCGGATCAGAACGGCACTGGCTTGGCCGGCTGGTTCGCAGACGAAATTCAGGCACCAGTGGATGCCGTAGGAGCGATAGACGTAGGCGTAGCCCGGTGGCCCGAACATGACGGTGTTGCGCGGGGTCTGGCCGCGGAAGCTGTGCGCCGCCGGGTCGGTGTGGTGATAAGCCTCGACCTCGACGATGACCCCGCCGACGTCGCCGACAAGCAGGGTTGCTCCGATCAATTCCGGCGCGATCTCATGCACGGAGCGGGCGAAGAACGATCTTTTAAGACTTCGCTGTGGCATGACCGATGGCCGACCGATGGTGCAGTGCGGTTGCCGCTGTGGCACGGCGGCAACATCTCGGGAACATTTGGATCATAGCGCGCATCGCGCGCATCCGTGCCGCGATTTGGCCATACCCTTCACCGAGATCGAAGGCGTCCAAGCTGTTGCGGCGTTTCCTGTTTTTTCAACCAGACCGGATACCAACAGAGTGGCGAAGAGTTCGCAGCGGTTTTCCCGCAGTGGGAAAGCAGCGGCGGACGGGCCGGGGGGCCCGGGAAGACCAAGAACGCCAGAAAGCTGCCCAGTACCGCGATGGATGCCAAGACCAAATTGAAAGACCGGCTGCCGAGCCGACACGTGACCGAAGGCCCGGAGCGCGCGCCGCATCGCTCGTACTATTACGCGATGGGGCTGACGACGGCGCAGATTCACCAGCCGTTCGTCGGTGTGGCGTCGTGCTGGAACGAGGCTGCTCCCTGCAACATCGCCCTGATGCGCCAGGCCCAGGCCGCCAAGAAGGGCGTCGCGGCGGCCGGTGGCACGCCCCGCGAATTCTGCACCATCACCGTTACTGACGGCATCGCCATGGGTCACGAGGGCATGAAGGCCTCGTTGCCGTCACGCGAGGTGATCGCGGATTCGGTCGAACTGACCATGCGCGGTCACGCCTACGACGCGCTGATCGGCATCGCGGGCTGCGACAAGTCGCTGCCCGGCATGATGATGGCGATGTGCCGGCTCAACGTGCCGTCGGTTTTCATCTACGGCGGCTCGATCCTGCCCGGCACCTTCAAGGGCCAGCCGGTTACCGTCCAGGACGTGTTCGAGGCGGTTGGAAAATTCTCGGTCGGCAAGATGTCGGCCGCCGATCTCGATGAACTTGAGCATCAGGCTTGCCCGTCGGCCGGTGCCTGCGGCGCGCAGTTTACCGCCAACACCATGGCGACGGTGTCCGAGGCCATCGGCCTTGCTTTGCCCTATTCGGCGGGCGCGCCTGCGCCCTATGAAATCCGCGATGCTTTCTGCATGACCGCCGGCGAGCAGGTGATGAGCCTCGTTCGCGAGAACCTCCGGCCGCGCGACATTGTGACGAAAAAGGCGCTGGAGAATGCCGCAGCGGTGGTTGCCGCTTCAGGAGGATCGACCAACGCGGCGCTGCATTTACCGGCCATCGCGCATGAATGCGGCATCGAGTTTACGCTGTTCGACGTCGCCGAAGTCTTCAAAAGAACACCTTATGTCGCGGATTTGAAACCGGGTGGCCGTTTTGTCGCCAAGGACATGTTCGAAGCTGGCGGTGTTCCGCTTCTGATGAAAACGCTGCTCGATCACGGCTTCCTGCACGGCAACTGCATGACCGTGACCGGCCGCACCATCGCGCAGAACCTCAAGAGCGTGAAATGGAATCCGGATCAGGAAGTGATCCGTCCGGCCAACAAGCCGATCACCAAGACCGGCGGCGTGGTCGGTCTGAAAGGCAATCTCGCGCCCGACGGCGCGATCGTGAAGGTCGCTGGCATGACCGAGTTGAAGTTCGTCGGGCCGGCGCGTTGCTTCGACCGCGAGCAGGAGGCTTTCGCCGCGGTCAAGGCGCGTAAGTACAAGGAAGGCGACGTGTTCGTCATTCGCTACGAAGGTCCCAAGGGCGGCCCCGGCATGCGCGAGATGCTGGCGACCACCGCTGCGCTGTACGGGCAGGGGACGGGCGGCAAGGTTGCGCTGATCACTGACGGACGTTTCTCCGGCGCGACCCGCGGCTTCTGCATCGGCCATGTCGGCCCGGAGGCGGCGGTCGGCGGCCCGATCGCGTTGGTTCGTGATGGCGACATCATCGAGATCGATGCCAACAAGGGCACCATCAACGTCAAGCTCACGGACGTAGAACTGGAAAAGCGTCGGAAGACTTGGAAGCCGCACAAGGACAACCGTGACCCATCCGGGCGGGGCTGCCGAGAAGTCGTGCTATGCGGATATTTAGCCTCTTCGCCAGCGCCGCGGTGATCGTGCTCGCCTTCGGGACTGAGCCGACCCGCTCGCTCGACGGCACGCCATCGCCGCCCCAGGCGCCGGCGCTCGCCATGTCGCCGGTCGATGCCATGCGCAGCGCCACCGAGGCGCTCAAGACCGGCGAGAAGTCGCGCGCGGTAACCTCGTTGCAGTACGCCGCCGAACACGGCCACGGCTTCGCGCTGTGGAAGCTCGGCCGCATGTACGCCGAGGGCGATGGCGTTGCCCGCGACGACTATCGCGCGTTCGAATATTTCCAGAAGTTTGCCGACAGCCACGCCGATGAGAATCCGGCGGTGCCGCGTGCGCGCTTCGTGGCCAATGCCTTCGTTGCGCTCGGACAATATTATCTCGAGGGCATTCCCAACACTTCGGTTTCCTCGAGCCCGGAACTCGCCCGGCGGATGTTCGCCCATGCGGCGTCTTATTTCGGCGATCCGGAGGCGCAGTTCCAACTGGCTTCACTCTATCTCGACGGCAACGGCGTCGATCGCGAGCCGAAGCGGGCGGTGCCTTGGCTGGTGCTTGCCGCCAACAAGGGACACTACAAGTCCCAGGCATTGCTTGGCCGCATCCTGTTCAACGGCGAGCACGGCACCCGCCAGCGGGCCTCGGGCTTGATGTGGTTGACCGTGGCTTGTGACGGTCCGGGCGCCAAGGAGCCGTGGATCGCGCAGTTGCACGACACGGCGGTGAAGCAGGCCAGCGAGGACGAGCGTGCGCTCGCGTTGATCCTGCTCAAGCGCTGGGTCGAAGGCCGGCGCTAGACTCCGGCCTCGTCGGTCGGAAATGATTTTCGCTAGACCGGCTCGATATCCAGATCGACGTAGACCGGAACATGGTCGGACGGCCGCTCCCAAGAGCGGACGTGTTTGTCGATGCCCGCGGTGGTGAGCCGGTCGGTCGCCTGCGGCGACAGCAGCAGGTGGTCGATGCGGATGCCCCAGTTCTTCTGCCAAGCGCCGGCCTGATAATCCCAGAACGTGTAGAGGCCCGGGGCATCGCTGACGGCACGGATTGCATCGGTCAGGCCGAGAAGCGTAAGGCTGCGGAATTTCTCCCGGGTCTGCGGCAGGAACAGCGCGTCGGCGGTCCAGGCGGCCGGATTGTGAACGTCGGCGGCGGTTGGTATGACGTTATAATCGCCGGCCATGACCAGCGGTTCTTCCAGTTGAAGTCGATCATGCGCGTATTTGAAAAGCCGGTCCATCCATTTGAGTTTGTATGTATATTTGTCTGTGCCGGTGGGGTTTCCGTTGGGCAGGTAGATCGACGCCACCCGCAGGCTGCCGGTCTTGGTCGAGATCGTCGCCTCAATGAAGCGGGCGTGGTCGTCGGCGGGGTCGCCGGGGAGCCTCGGGATCACTTCGTCAAACTTGAATTTCGACAGGATCGCGACGCCGTTGAATGTCTTCTGTCCGTGAACGGCTACGTTGTAGCCAAGCGCCTCGATCTCCGCCCGCGGGAACGCCTCATCGACGGTCTTGGTTTCCTGCAGGCAGACGATGTCCGGCGACCGTTCGGCCAGCCATGCGGTCAGATTCTCCAGCCGTTGCCTGACCGAATTGACGTTCCAGGTGGCGATGCGCATCGGGACTCTTCTGGGTTTCTTTGGTCGTCGAGATTGACCGGGGCGGCCGGAGGGCGTTGCACGTTAACCAACATGCCCGAGTTTCTGTCGGGTCAAGCGAATTTGAGAGATAATTACGGGTTCCTGACGCCGGCAGGCCGGATGAGGCGTGCAAGCCGGGCGGCCAATGTGCTATGAACTAGGTACACAGGTGGGGAAGCGATAAATCCGATGCCGCCGCGGCGGCTTCGACACGCGGGACACGGCGTCAGGCCGACTGACAACGCAATATGAAGAAATTGACGGTGGTTGTGGGGGTGGTCGCGGCGTTCGCCCTTGCGGGGACAGGCGTATTTTTCTGGAACGGATCGTCTTCGCAGAAAGCCGCGGCGCCGGCGCCCCGTGGCGACCAACGCGTGGTGGGCGTGACCGCCGCCAAGGCGTCTAAACAATCGGTCCCGATCCGGCTCGAGTCCTTGGGCACGGTTACGACCATGGCCAGCGTCGCCATCAAGGCGCGCGTGGACAGCGAGATTGTCGCGGTCAAATTCGAGGATGGCGCCCGGGTCAAGCAGGGCGATGTGCTGTTCGTTCTCGACAGTCGTGCCATCGAGTCCGAAATCAAGCGCGTCCAGGCGGTCATCACCGGCGCCGAGGCCCAGTTCGAACAGGCGTCCCGTGACGTCGAACGGTATGCCGATCTGGTCACCAAAAACGCCACCACCGTGGTCACGCTCAACAACGCCCAGACCCAGGTCAACATTTCCCGCGCCACCGCCGACTCCAACAGGGCGACGCTTGAGGGGCTGCGGGTGCAACTGAGCTTCTGCACCATCCGCGCGCCGATCTCCGGCCGCATCAGCATGGCCAATGTCAAAGCCGGCAACATCGCGCGGCAGGCCGACACCGCGCCGCTGGCGACCATCAACCAGCTTGCCCCGATCTATGTCTCGTTCACCGTGCCGCAGCGCAGCCTGCCCGATGTCCGGGCGGCGATTTCAGCGGAAACCGCCTCGCTGCGGGCCGTGGTCCCGGGCGCCGACGCCCCCGAGACCGGTCAGGTCACCATGGTCGAGAACACGGTCGATCCGGCCACCGGCATGGCGACCGTCCGCGCCACCATGCCGAATCCGAACGAAGTGCTGTGGCCAGGCACCTTGGTCAACACCGCGCTGACGTTGCGCGCCGAGAGCCGCATCACGATCCCGGCGACGGCGCTCCAGCTCAGTCAGGCCGGCTCGTTCGTGTTCGTCATCAAGGACAACGTGGCCACCGTCCGCCCGGTCAAGATCGAGCGGACCGTCGACGGGGTTTCCGTGGTGGAATCGGGAATCGCGGAGGGGGACGTCGTCGTCACCGATGGCCAGCTTCTGTTGTCGAACGGCACCCGGGTGACGATCCGCGGTGGTGGCGCCGGCAAGGCCGAGTCCTGACATGAACATTTCCGAGGCTTGCATCCGCCGCCCGGTGATGACGACGCTGATCACCGCCTCGCTCATCGTGTTCGGTATTTTCGGCTATCGACTGCTGGCGGTGGCGGCGCTGCCGCGCGTCGATTTCCCGACCATCCAGGTGACCGCGACGTTGCCCGGAGCGAGCCCCGAGACCATGGCCGCCTCGGTGGCCGGCCCGATCGAGCGGCAGTTCTCCACCATCGCCGGCATCTCGTCGATGACATCGACGTCGAGCCTTGGGCAAAGCCAGATCACCATTCAATTCGATCTGAAGCGCGACATCGACGGCGCGGCGCTGGACGTCCAGACCGCGCTCGCGGTCGCGCAGCGCCGGCTGCCGGTCGAAATGACGACGCCGCCGTCGTTCCGCAAGGTCAATCCCGGCGAGCAGCCGGTTCTGTTCATCAGCCTGAACTCGCCGACCTTGCCGATGTCGACGGTCGATGAGTACGGCCAGACCGTGATCGCCCAGCAGATTTCGCAATTGCCGGGCGTCGCCCAGGTCCAGGTGTTCGGCTCGCAGAAATTCGCGGTGCGCATCCAGGTCGATCCGGTGGCGGCCGCGGCGCGCAATATCTCGCTCGACGATATTCGCACTGTGCTGGCCAAGGCGAACTCCAACACGCCGGTCGGAACGCTCAGCGGCCCCGATCGCAACGTTACTCTGCTGGCCTCCGGCGCCATGCGCCGCGCCGCCGATTACCGCACGGTGGTCGCCGCCTGGCGCAACGGCGCCCCGGTGCGGTTGAGCGAAATCGCCGACATTGTCGACAGCGTCGAGAACGACAAGGTGGCGAGTTGGTTCAACGACGCCCGCGCGGTCGTGCTGGCGATCCAAAGGCAGCCCGACGCCAACACCGTCGATGTGGTCGACTCGGTCAAGGCCCGCCTGCCGCAGTTCCGGGCGCAGATACCGCCGTCGATCAACATGGAAACGCTGCTCGACCGCTCGATCTCGATCAGGCTCGCGGTCGCCGACGTGCAGGAAACCCTGGCGATTGCGTTCGCCCTCGTGATCATGGTCATTTTCCTGTTCCTGCGCTCGGCGACGGCGACCATCATCCCGGCGCTGGCTGTGCCGATCTCGCTCGTCGCCACCTGCGCCGCGATGTACGCCTTCGACTTCTCGATCAACAACATGACGCTGCTGGCGTTGACGCTCTCGGTCGGCTTCGTGGTCGACGACGCCATCGTCATGCTCGAAAACATCGTCCGCCACATCGAGGGCGGCATGCGGCCGTTCGAGGCGGCGTTGAAGGGCTCGCGCGAAATCGGCTTCACCATCGTCTCGATCACCTTCTCGCTGATCGCGGTGTTCATTCCGGTGCTGCTGATGGGCGGCATCGTCGGCCGCGTGTTCCGCGAATTTGCCGTGACGATTGCGATCGCGATCGTGGTTTCGGGCTTCGTTTCGCTGACGTTGACGCCGATGCTCTGCGCGCGGGTGCTGCGCGGCCATCACGAGGGCGAGCAGAAGAAGCCGATGTGGATCCTGCGGGTGTTCGAACGCGGATTCGAACTCTGGCTCAAGGGCTACGAGTGGGCGCTCGACCGGGTGCTAGCCTACAAGTCTATCATGCTGGCCGTGACCTTAGCGACCATCGCCGGCACGGTGTGGGTCTATATCGTCATTCCCAAGGGATTTTTTCCGCAGGAAGACACCGGCTTCATGCTGGCGATCACGGAGGCGCAGGCCGATATCTCGTTTACCGCCATGGCGGAGCGCCAGCGCAGGCTCGCCGAGATCATCCGCAAGGATCCGGCCGTGCTCTACGTCAATTCGACGGTCGGCGTCGGCGGCCCGAACTCCTCGCTCAACAATGGCCGCATGCTGGTGGCCTTGAAACCGAAAGCAGAGCGCGGTCCGCTCAGCGAGATCATCCCGCGCATGCGGCGTTCGGCCAGTCAGGTTACCGGCATGAATGTGTTCTACCAGATGATCCAGAACATCAACGTCGGCGGCCGGATCAACAAGAGCCAGTACCAGTACACGCTGCAATCGAGCGACACCGAAACGCTCTACAAGACCGCGCCGGAACTGCGCGAGAAGATTTCCAAGGTGCCTGGTCTGCTCGACGTTACGACCGATCTCTACGTCACCAATCCGCAAGTGCTGATCGAGGTCGATCGCGAGAAGGCGGCGGTCTATGGCGTTACCATCGACCAGGTGCGCCAGGAGCTGTTCAACGCGTTCGGCAACCGGCAGGTCGCGACCATCTACACGCCGAGCAACGACTATCAGGTGATCCTGGAGACCAAGCCGCAGTTCCGCGCCGATCCGTCGAACCTGCAGAACATCTACGTGAAAACCAACGGGCCGGGTGCCGGTACAGCCCCGGCCACCGGAGCCGGCAGCGGCATCACCGGCAATGGCATTCCTTCGGGCACTTCGATTCCTCTGTCGGCGGTGACCAAGGCGGTGCCGTCGGTCGGTCCGCTGCTGGTCAACCACCAGGGTCAGCAGCCGTCGGTGACGATTTCGTTCAATCTCGCTCCTGGTGTTGCGCTCGGCGATGCGGTGAATGCCATCCAGGGCATCGAGCGCGAGTCCAATCTGCCGGCCACCATCTCGACTGGCTTCCAAGGCACGGCCCAGGTGTTCCAGGATTCGCTCAAGGGGCAGGGCATCCTCATTCTCGCGGCGATCTTCGCTGCCTTCGTGGTGTTGGGGATACTCTACGAGAGCTTCATCCATCCGATCACCATCATCTCCGGCCTGCCGTCGGCCGGCATCGGCGCGCTGCTGACGCTGATCCTGTTCAAGATGGACCTGTCGGTGATCGCCATGATCGGCATCGTCATGCTGGTCGGCATCGTCAAGAAGAACGCCATCATGATGGTCGATTTCGCGCCGGAACGCCGGCGCGTCGGTCTCACCGCCGAGGCCGCCATTCGCGAGGCGTGCCTGCTGCGCTTCCGTCCGATCATGATGACCACGTTCGCGGCGATCTTCGGCGCGCTGCCGATCGCGCTGGGCTCAGGCGAGGGCGCCGAGCTTCGCCAGCCGCTCGGTGTTGCGGTGGTCGGTGGGCTGTTGCTCTCGCAGCTCCTCACCCTGTTCATCACGCCGGTTATTTATGTCTATCTCGACCGCTTCGACCGCGTGCTCAAGCGCCGTCTCGAGCCGCAGCTCGAGGAGGTCGGCGATGCGCCGCACAAGCCGGCGGTCGCGGCGGAATAGCTTACCCGCCGCGGATTTCGGAAGCGGCTGCCATGCCGATGCGCTGGGTTGGCCCGATCGCGCCGCGCAATCCGGGTGCGAAGCAACACGGACTCCGCGGAAAAGAGTCCGCTTCAGCAAGAAGTCAGCTTCGAATCTTTTCGGTACCACGAACCGTTTTGATGTTTTGACCCCTCTATGTCCTGGAGCGTCTAGGGACGTTCAGGTCGAAATACATGGAGAGCGATGATGTTTTATCAAAAGAACCTGGCTTTGTGGGAGCGTACAGTGCGGGTGGTCGCCGCCCTCGCAATGATTGCCTGCGGATTGATCGGATTGCAGGGCCTTGCCATTGGCTATCTCATCGCCGCCGCGGGTGTTTTCGTAGCGGTAACCGGGGTCTTCGGTTATTGCCCAGCCTGCGCGATGGCAGGCCGCCGTCTGACCAAGGCCGAGTGAGGCGGTGTCCGTGCCGCGTTTCGATATGCCTGATCTGATTGTTGCGGCTCGCTCCGGGGATCGGCTCGCGATGGAGCGGCTGCTCGCGGCGGCGCAGCCGGATATCCGGCGTTATGCGCGGATAACATTCCATTACGCCAGTGATGTGGATGACGCCGTTCAGGATGCGCTCTGGCTGGTCTATCGGCGGATCGGCACATTGCGGGTCGGCACTTCCTTCTCGGCCTGGCTGATGATGGTTGTGCGGCGCGAATGCCTCCGGCTTGCGCGGCGCACGATGGGGCGCGCCGAACCGATGGCAACAGTTGAAAACGACGCGCGCTTTGCGGTGTTGCCGACGGCGGACTTGCGGGTTGAACTGGCCGCAGCGATCCAGTCACTGCCCGACCACTATCGGGACATCATTATTCTGCGCGACATCGAGGAATGCACCGTCGATGAGATAGCGCACGAACAAAACCTGTCGCGAGAAGCCGTCAAGGCGCGCCTGCATCGGGCGCGCGGGCTGATCCGCGAGTATCTCAGAGGTTGACATTTATGAGCGTACCGAACGCCGCCGAAAGACATGCGGCCGAAATACATGCAGACTAAAGCATTTTTGCCAGCAACAGCCTGATCGAGCATCTGGCTCGCGGTGTCGGCGGTATTGCCGCGCTCGCCGGCGCTATCTTGGTTGCGCAAGGTTCGAGCGAATGGTGGGCGGTTCCGGCATCTCTCGGTCTCGGCGCCGTGACCTTGATCCTGTTCCGCGGGTGTCCCGTCTGCTGGGCGATCGGTTTGATCGAGACCGGCTATCGCGCGCTGACGAGTAGATAGTCGAGCCAGGCGAGATTTTTGCTTGCGGCGGGCCATGCGGACATCGGCTGAGCGCAGCCCAACAATCTCGATTTATGGGACGGCGTAGCCGCCGCTTGTTCTCAACCGCAAAACGCACGTATCGTCGCTGCCGAAGAGATGGCAACGAAAGTGCATCCATGAAACGCGTCCTCATCAAGTGCGGCTGGCTGGTTACGCTCGATCCAAAAATCGGCGAGATCAGAAATGGCGAGCTTCTCTACAGCGGCAACTCGATCGAGGCCGCGGGCCGCAATCTCGGCGCGACGGCCGACGAGACCATCGACGCCTCCGACAAGATCGTCATGCCGGGGCTCGTCAATGCCCACATGCACACCTGGGAAACCGCGCTGCGCGGTATCGGCGCCCAGTGGATGTCGGCGGATTACTTCAAGCACGTCCATTCCAACCTGGCGACGCGATACAAGCCCGACGACAATTACGTCGCCAACCTGATGGGATCGCTGGCGCAGATCGACGCGGGGGTCACCACGCTGGTCGACTGGTGTCACAACATCACCACCATCGAGCACGCCGAACGCGCAATCGATGGCCTGGTCGACAGCGGTATCCGCGCGGTTTTCGCCCACGGCACCGCCAAGCCGATCGGGCTTGAGAGCGGCACCCCGTTCACCCATGTGCCGCATCCGCGCGAGCGGATCGAGTCGTTGCGCAAGGGCCGGCTTGCCGACGACGACGGTCGCGTCACGCTTGCGATGGCGATCCTCGGCCCCGACTGGGGCGCCTGGGAGGTGGTCGAGCACGACATTCGCATGGCGCGCGAGTTCGGTCTCGTCTCGTCGTCTCACACCCGCCGGCGCGAGGACTGCGTCGTGCCAGACGGCTACGCCAAAATGGCCAAGGCGGGTCTGCTTGGCCCCGACCACAACCTGGTGCACGGCACGAGCTACGACACCGCCGATCTGCGCGTGGTGGTGGATTCCGGCGCGAGCCTCACCTCGACCGTGCTGGTCGAACTGCACCACCACATCGGCGATACGATGGTGGCGGCATTCCGCGAGCAGGGCGGCAAGCCGTCGCTCGGCATCGACGTCGAGCTCTACACCTCGGGCCACATGTTCCGCGAGATGCAGGCGGGCCTGCTGTTCGCGCGCGGCAAGGAGGTGCGCAACAATGCGCTGCGCGGCAACTCGCCGATGAAGAAGGTGCCGGTGCGCTCCCGCGAGGCGCTGGAATGGGCCACCATCAACGGCGCGGAAGCGTTCCGGCTGGACGGCAAGATCGGCACGCTGTCGCCCGGCAAGACGGCCGACATCGTCATGCTGCGCGCCAACGACGTGAACATGGCGCCGGTTTACGACCCGATCGTCTCGATCGTCGAGATTGCCGGCGCGGGCAATGTCGATACCGTCATCATCGACGGCATCGTGCGCAAGCAGAACGGCAAGCTCACCATCGCCGCCGATGTGCTGCGCAAGCGCACCGAGGAGTTGAAGGAATCCGGCGCGCGCATCATGCGCGACGGCAACTACCGCGTCGAAACCGCGCCGAACTGACGAGGGGCATCCATGACCAGCATCATCACGCGCCGCGCCGCCGTCGCGGGCCTGTCTGCCATCGGTGTGGCACCGGCCTGGTCTCAATCCGGCAAGCCCGAGGGCACCATCACCATCGCGCACGGCTTCACGCCCGGCGGCAACGTCGATCTGACCGCGCGGCTGATCGCCGAACGGCTCGCGGCCAAACTCGGCCAGCAGGTCATCGTCGAGCCGAAGCCCGGCGCGGGCGGTTCGACCGCCGCGGCCCAGGTCGCGCGCGCCGCGCCCGATGGCACCACCCTGTTTTTGGCCGCCGGCGGGCACGCGGTTTCCGCGGCGATCTACAACAAGCTGCCGTACGACGCGCTGAAGGATTTTTCCTGGATCAGCATGCTGTCGGATTTTACGTTCGTGTTCGTGACCTACCCGGACCATCCAGCGAAAAACCTCGCCGAGTTCATCGCGATGACCAAAACCAACGCCGAGCCGCTGCTCTGCGCCACGCCGGGCAACGGCACCGGCCAGCATCTGGCGCTGGAGCTGTTCGCGGCAACCGCCGGCATCAAGATTCAGCATGTGCCGTACCGCGGGTCGCCCCAAGCCGCGACCGATCTGCTCGGCAAGCGCGTCGACGCGTTCATGGACAACATGACGGTGGTTGGCGAAATGGTGAAGGATGGCCGCGTCCGTGCGCTCGGCCTCACCGGGCCGTCGCGGTTCTTCGTGCTGCCGGATGTGCCGACCTTCGCGGAGGCGGGCGTGCCGGGCTACGCGGTGACGTCGTGGCTGGGGCTGGCTGGCCCGGCCGGTGTTCCGCAGCCGACGATCGCGCGGCTCAACGCCGAGGTGGTTGCGATCCTGGCCGAACCCGACACCATGGAGCGCCTGAAGAAGATTGGCGGCGAGCCCCGGCCGACCACGCCGGATGGGTTCCGCTCGCGAGTCGCCGCCGACATCGAGAAGTGGACCAAGGTGGTCACCGACGCCGGAATTACGCGGATTTGACGCCGGTGCGTCCGGCATAGGTCTTGCTTGAATTTCTCGACATCGGAGGATTTCATGCGCCGTATTATTCTCGCATCCGTCTTGATCGCCGGCCTTGGCACGTTGGCGTCGGCGGACACTTGGCCGTCAAAACCGATCCACGCGATCATCCCGTTCGGTCCGGGCAGCGCCGTCGACATCGTGCCGCGCATCGTTTTCGAGCAGCTCGCCACGCAGCTCGGGCAGGGCATCGTGGTCGAGAACAAGGCCGGCGCCGGCGGTACGCTCGGCTCGGCGATGGTCGCCCGCGCGGAGCCCGACGGCTACACCATGCTGGTGCACTCCTCGGCGCACACCATTACGCCGGCGCTTTATCCGAAGCTCAACTACGACATCGTGCGCGACTTCGTCACTGTCGGCGCCATCGGCAGCGTGCCGAACGTGATGATCATTGCGCCGTCGAAGGGCTTCAAGACCGTGAAGGAGTATGTGGCGGCGGCCAAGGCCAAGCCCGATATGTCCACCTATGCTTCGCTCGGCGTCGGCTCCGCCGTCCAGATGAGCGCCGAGCGGTTCCGCATCAGCGCCGGCTACGAGTCGGTGCACGTTCCGTTCAAGGGCGGCTCCGAGGCGCTGACCGAAATCATCGCCGGACGCGTCGATTACTACTTCTGTCCGATCGCCACCGCGCTGCCGCACGTTAAAGACGGACGGCTGCTTGGACTTGCCATTTCGAGCCCGAAACGCGCCACCGCGCTTCCCGAGATTCCGACCACGCTGGAATCCGGCTTCCCGGATTCCGACTATACGTTCTGGATGGGTGTTTTCATGCCCGCCAAGACTTGAAAAAGGCGTTGCAGGCGCCGTCGGTGAAGGAGCGGCTGGCGACGCTGGGCGTCGAGCCGATGCCGCTCACCGCCGCGCAGTTCGACAGCCAGGTGAAGAACGAAATCGAGACCTACGCGGTGTTCGCCAAGAAGGCCGGCCTGCAGGCGAACTGACGGTCAGAGCGAAAAGCTCGTCCCGCAGCCGCAGGACGCCTTGGCCTTCGGATTGTTGACCTTGAACGACGCGCCGATCAGGTCGTCCACGTAGTCGACCTCGGAACCGGCAAGGTACTGCAGCGACACCGAGTCGACCACCATGGTGACGCCGTCGCGGACGATGCTGATGTCGTCCTCGGCGCGGTCGCGCTCGACGTCGAACTTGTACTGGAAACCCGAGCAGCCGCCGCCCAGGACGCTGAGCCGCAGCATCGCGCCGGACGGCTCGGCCTTGAGGATATTGCCGATCTGCCGGGCCGCCCGATCGGTCATGGTGAGGTCCGTGATTTGCGTCATCACTTGCGTCATCGCTTGCGCCCTCTGCTGCCTGATAGTTAAGTGCGGCAACGGCCAACGTCAATAAAGCGCGATTCTGGCGCCCAATCGAGCGAAACGAACCATGGCGATCGCAGCGTTCGCCCGAGCGCCGTTTGCGTCGGACCCGGCGCTGAGCCGCGGCCGCCGCTATCCGGGTTCCGAAAGCGCCACCCGCAGCGCCTTCCGCCGCGACTGCGACCGGATCATCCATTCGGCGGCGTTCCGCAGGCTCGCCCACAAGACCCAGGTGTTCGTGTTCCACGAGGGCGACCACTTCCGCACCCGTCTCACTCACACGCTGGAAGTGACCCAGATCGCGCGGTCGCTCGCTCGCGCGCTTGGTCTCGACGAGGATTTGGCCGAGGCATCGGCGCTCGGCCACGACCTTGGCCATCCGCCGTTCGGCCACGCCGGCGAGCGAGCGCTCGATCAATGCCTGACGGGCTTCGGCGGCTTCGATCACAACGCCCACACCCTGCATGTGGTGACATCGCTGGAGCGCCGCTACGCCGATTTCGACGGTCTCAATCTGACCTGGGAAACCCTGGAGGGGCTGGTCAAGCACAACGGTCCGCTCACCGATCGCGCCGGCCAGCCGGTGGAGCGCTATCGTGGTGGCCTGCCGCGCGCTATCGCCGAATATTCGCGTTCGCACGAGCTGGACCTGTGGGCCTATCCGAGCGCCGAGGCGCAGTGTGGAGCCATCGCCGACGACATCGCCTACGACGCCCACGACATTGACGATGGCCTGCGCGCGGAGATGTTCCGCATCGAGGACCTGGCGGACCTCCCGCTGGTCGGCGACATCCTGCGCGAGATTGCCGTGTTGCATCCGCGACTGGAGCCCAGCCGCCACGCCCACGAGCTGCAGCGCCGCCTGATCACCCGCATGATTGAAGACGTCATTGCGCAAAGCCGCCGCGAGATCGCCGAGCTTAAGCCCGACAGCGTGGACGCGGTGCGGGCCGCCGGCCGTCCGGTGGTGCGTTTCTCCCCGCAGATGGCGGCCGCCGACAAGGCGATCAAGGGGTTCCTCTATCCGGAGCTCTACCGCCACGCACGCATCATGCGGATCATGGGCGACGCCGAGGAACTGGTGCGCCGGCTGTTTGATCACTACGCCGGGATGCCGTCCGAGTTGCCGGCCGATTGGCTTGGCGGCCTCTCACCGGCCGACGCCGCTGGCCGCGCGGTGCGGATCGCCGATTTCATAGCCGGCATGACCGACCGTTACGCCATGGTCGAGCACACGCGGATTTTCGGCGCCACGCCGGAGTTGCGGTAGGGCCCCTCCGCCGCTATCACCCGCGCCATGAACGTATTCCAACGCTTCACCGAACACGTCCGTGCCGCCGTAACCGCACTGGCCGAGGCTGGCGTATTCCCGAGCCCGCCCGATCTGTCGCGTATCGTGGTCGAGCCGCCCCGCGAGGCGAGCCACGGCGATCTCGCCACCAACGCCGCGATGGCGCTGGCCAAGGACGCTGGCCTTAAGCCGCGCGATCTGGCGGAAAAGATCGCAAACGAGATGAGCAAGCGGCCCGAGGTGACCGGCGCCGAGATCGCCGGGCCGGGCTTCATCAACCTGACGCTCGATCCGGCGGTGTGGCGCGAGGCGCTGGCCGGCATCGTCCGGGACGGCGCGGCGTTCGGGCGCGGCGGCGTGGGAGCAGGGCGCAAGGTCAACGTCGAATACGTCTCGGCCAATCCGACCGGACCGATGCATGTGGGCCACTGCCGTGGCGCGGTGTTCGGAGATGCGCTGGCCAATCTGCTGGCGGCGGCGGGCTTCGCGGTGACGCGCGAGTATTACATCAACGATGCGGGCGCCCAGGTCGATGTGCTGGCGCGCTCGGCGTTCCTGCGCTACCGCGAGGCGCTCGGCGAGGACATCGGCGCGATCCCGGAGGGGCTTTACCCCGGCGACTACCTGAAGCCGGTGGGCACCGCGCTCGCCGCGCAATACGGCGGCAAGCTCAATGCCATGCCCGAGAGCGAGTGGCTGCCGATCACGCGCTCGACCGCGATAACGATGATGATGGCGATGATTCGCGAAGATCTCGCCGCTCTCAACGTCGAGCATGACGTTTTCTATTCCGAGCGGTCGCTGATCGACGGCACCGATCGGGTCGGCGCCACCATCGCGGCGTTGCGAGCCGAGGGGCAGGTCTACGAAGGCCGTCTGGCGCCGCCGAAGGGCGCGCCGGTGGAGGACTATGAGGACCGCGAACAGACGCTGTTTCGCGCCACTGGTTTCGGCGACGACGTCGATCGGCCTTTGAAAAAATCCGACGGCAGCTACACTTACTTTGCTTCAGACATTGCCTATCACAAAACCAAATTCGACCGCGGCTTCCTCGACATGATCGACGTCTGGGGCGCCGATCACGGCGGCTACATCAAGCGCATGAAGGCTGCCGTGAAGGCGGTGAGCCACGGCACCGCTGAGTTGGACGTCAAGATCGTGCAACTCGTGAAGCTGATGCGGGCCGGCGTCGAGGTGAAGATGTCGAAGCGCTCGGGCGACTTCGTCACGCTCCGCGAGGTGGTCGATGAGGTCGGCCGCGACGCCGTGCGTTTCATGATGCTCTACCGCAAGAACGACGCGCCGCTCGACTTCGACCTCGCCAAGGTCATCGAGCAGTCGAAAGACAATCCGGTCTTCTACGTCCAGTACGGCCATGCCCGCGGGCATTCGATCTTCCGCAACGCCACCGAGGTGCTGCCGGACATGCCTGGCGAGGGGCCCGCGCGCACAGCCTATTTGTCGCAGGCTCCGCTGCAGCGGCTCGACGATCCGGCGGAACTTGCGCTGATGCGAAAACTGGCGCTCTTCCCGCGGCTGCTCGAATCGGCCGCGGTTGCCCATGAGCCGCACCGGGTGGCGTTCTATCTCTATGAACTGGCGAGTGAATTCCACGCCCAATACACCCGGGGCAACGCCGCGCCTCATTTACGCTTCATTATCCAAGATGATCCACAACTGACCGTGGCACGCCTCGGATTGGTACAGGGGATAGTCACCGTTTTTGCCTCAGGGTTGGCGCTTCTAGGGGTGGAAGCGCCGAGCGAGATGCGGTAGCTCGGAAGTCGTTGGATGTTGTCGTGAGTCCAATGCCGGAAACGGCCGACGGGGGCCGCCGATCTACCGGAACCGGATATCAATGGCGGAAGACAACAGCGCTCGTTACCGATCGGACGATTCGTTTGGCCGTGAGCCGGCAGCGCCGGCGAGCGATCCGCTGGCTGAACTGGCTCGGTTGATCGGGCGAAACGATCCGCACGCTGGCTACAGCGCGTCCGCGCGCCCGGCACCGCCGGTGGAGACCGCCATTCATCACGCCATCGAGCCGGAACTGCGGTACGAAGCTGCGCCGCAGTATGAGCCTGTGCCGCAGTATGAACCTGCGCCGCGCTATGCGGCCGACTATCCGCCGCCCGCGCCCGAGTCCCCCGCATCACACAACGAATGGCCGGCGCCGCAGGCGTACGCGCCCGTGAGCGCTCCCTTTCCGCCGCAACAGCACTATGCGCCGCCGGTGCCGCAGTTTGGCAATCCCGGCTATGTCAGCCCGCCGGTCGCAGCCCCGCACTTCCCGAGCCCGAATTACCCGAGTCCGAACGTTCCTAGTTTCCAAAGCCCGGGCGTGTCCGCTCCGAGCTTTCTGAACCCGGGCGCAAGCTTCCCGAGTCCAAACTTTCCGGCCCCGAATTTTGCGACGCCGAATCTTGTAAGCCAGAGTCAGCCTGGTCCGAGCTTCCCGAGCCCAAACTATCCCGGCCCGGCCTACGCCGATCAGCGGCCGGCGCGCGACAGCTATCCTCCCGATCAATCCGGGTTTGCCGTGCCGGGCTACGCGGCTGCGCCGGACCGGCAGGGCTTTGAACCGCAGCTTTATCCGCAGGACCCGGATGCCGGGGGAATGCCGCCGCCGCACGACGATGAGTTCTACGATGACGAGCCGCGCGGCAATCGGCGCAAGGGTCTGCTGACCGTCGTGGCCGTGCTCGGCCTTGCGGTCGTCGGCACCGCGGGCGCGTTCGGCTATCGCAGCGTATTCAGCGGAACGCGCTCCGCCACCCCGCCGCCGGTGATCCGTGCCAGCGGCGAACCGAGCAAGGTCGCGCCGCCTCCTGTGACGCAGGACCCTTCGCCGGGCAAGTTCAGCTATGACCGCTTCGGCGACGCCGGCAAGGATGAGAAGGTGGTCCGGCGCGAGGAGAAGCCGGTCGATCTGACGAAGGCTGCCGTGCCGCCGCCGGCCAGCACGGTCGCGACGAAGTCCACGATGGCGGGCAATCCGCCGAGCGCGATCGGCGAACCGCGCCGCGTGCGCACCGTGCCGATCCGGCCGGAGCAGGGCGGCGATGTCGCCTCTGCCGCCCCGTCGCAGCAGCCGCCCTCGGCCGCGCCGCGCCAGATCAACTCCAATGCCAACGCCAGCGCATCCGTGCCGGACGCGGCTTCGCGCGTGCCGCCGCGCGCTGCCCCGGCGCGGCCCGCTCCGGCGGCGCCCGCCGGCAACGCGCCGCTGTCGCTTAGCCCGGACGCCAACAATGCGCCGGCGGTGGCCGTGCCGGCTGCAGCCCCGCCGATGCGTGTGGCTCCGCCGCCCGCGCGGGTCGCCGCCGCTCCCGTTCAGGCCCCGCCTGCGGCCTCGGGAGGAGGCTATGCGGTGCAGGTCTCGTCCCAGCGGAGCGAGGCTGAGGCCGAGAGCGCCTACCGAGGCATCCAGTCGAAGTATTCCGGAGTTCTGAGTGGGCAGCCGCATCAGGTCCGCCGCGCCGACCTTGGCGCCAAGGGGGTCTACTATCGTGCTGTGGTTGGACCGTTTGGCAGCCGCGACGAGGCGGTGCAGCTTTGCACCAGCCTGAAGCAGGCCGGTGGCGATTGCGTTGTGCAGCACTGAGGCTTAGTCCGGCGTTTGCCTTGACCCCTGGCGGGCCGCCACGTAATCCGCGCCGGTGGCGTCCCGCGCATTCATCTCAGGTCTTTCCGGTCTTACGCTGACGGCGGATGAACGCGCATTCCTGCGTGAGGCCCGGCCGTGGGGCCTGATCCTATTCAAGAGAAACATCCAGGATAGAGCCCAAGTCATTCTACTTATTCGTGAAGCGTTACATGAACTGGGATCCGAGGCGCCGGTGCTGATCGACCAGGAGGGCGGCCGCGTACAACGCCTCGGTCCGCCGCACTGGCCGGTCTATCCGCCCGGCGCGGCCTACGGGCGGCTGTACGACCGCGACCCCGCGCAGGGGCTCGCGGCGGCCCGGCTGGGCGCCAGGCTGATCGCGGCTGACCTGATGGAACTCGGAATCAACGTCGATTGCCTGCCGCTTGCCGACGTGCCGGTCAGCGGCGCCGACAGCGTGATCGGCGACCGGGCCTACGGCGAGACGCCGAAGAAGGTGGCGGCCATCGCCGCCGCGGTCGCCGAAGGGCTGGCCGACGGCGGCGTGCTGCCGGTGCTCAAGCACATTCCCGGGCATGGCCGCGCCAACGCCGACAGCCACTTGAAACTGCCGGTGGTGCATACAGCCCGTGAAACGCTCGAAGCCACCGACTTTGCCGCATTCCGTCCCCTGAAAAGATTGCCGTTGGCAATGACCGCCCATGTGGTCTTCACCGCCTTCGACGCTTCGCGGCCGGCGACCACATCGGCCACAATGATCCACGAAGTGATTCGCGGATTCATCGGATTCGACGGTTGCCTGATGGGTGACGATGTATCGATGGGAGCGTTATCAGGGTCGATTGCCGAGCGTTCGCGGGCGTCGCTCGCGGCAGGGTGCGATCTGGTGCTCCATTGCAACGGCAAGTTGGACGAGATGGCGGCGGTCGCCTCCGAGGCGCCCGAACTGTCCGGCGAAGCCGGGCGGCGGGTTGAGGCGGCATTGGCTGTGCGGAAGTCCCCATCCGGGATTGATCTTCCGGCGGCCCGACGCGACTTTGCCGCCATGATGGCGGAGCGGTTGGTCTGATGAGCGGAGCCGAGGCATTCGAGACGGAAGTTTCCGAGCGCGGCTCCGACGAGCCGTCGCTGCTCGTCGATGTCGAGGGCTTCGAAGGCCCGCTCGACCTGCTGCTCGCCCTGGCCCGCCAGCAGAAGGTCGATCTCGCCAAGATTTCGATCCTGGCGCTGGCCGAGCAGTACCTCGTGTTCATTGAGGCGGCGCGGAAGCTCCGGTTGGAGCTCGCCGCCGATTATCTGGTGATGGCGGCGTGGCTCGCCTATCTGAAGTCGCGGCTGTTGCTGCCGGAAGCTGCGACGCCGGACGGGCCGTCCGCAGAGGATATGGCCAACGCGCTCGCCTGGCGGCTGAAGCGCTTGGAGGCGTTCCGCGATCTGTCGAACCAGCTCATGGGACGGCCGCAACTGCAGCGCGACGTGTTCCAGCGCGGCGATCCGGAGCCGATCGCCGACATCAAACATCCGCAATGGACCGCCACCCTCTACGACCTGCTCAGCGCCTACGCCAAGCAGCGCTCGCAGTCGGCGTTCAACCATGTGCAGTTCAAGAAGCGCAACGTCTGGGCGCTGCAGGAGGCGCGCGAAATCCTCGAGCGGATGATCGGGCAGGCGGTCGACTGGTCGCGGCTCGACCAGTTCTTGATGGAATATCTGGTGGAGCCGTCGATGCGGGCCACCGTGATGGCGTCGAGCCTTGCCGCCACTCTGGAACTGGTGCGCGAGGGCGTGATGGAAGTGCATCAGCAATCGCCGTTCTCGCCGATCTATCTGCGCAAGCGCGACGAGGCCGCAATGGCGGCGATCAATTCGAGCGCGGTGATGCCGCGCGCAACGGAATAAACGGTAGGGAGATTCGGAGGCATGGCGGCTTTGGCGGAGCGACGCATCATCCCCCACGACGAACTCAAGGCGCGGGCTCAGGAGAAATCCGAGGGCAGGGCCGAAGCACGGTCTGAAGGCAGGTCGGACGAGATGTCAGAGGACAATTCCGAACCGGAGACCGCCGAGCAGGGCGAGCCGCGCGCCGAACCGCGTCCGGAACACATGCGCCTGCTGGAGGCGCTGTTGTTCGCAGCCGCTGTCCCGCTTGACGAGAAAACCCTCGGCGCGCGGTTGCCCGAGGACGTCGATCTCAAGGCCAGCCTGTACGCGCTGCAGGCCGAGTACTCCACCCGCGGCGTCAATCTGGTGCGCGTCAATGCCAAATGGACCTTCCGCACTGCCGGTGACCTGTCGTGGCTCCTCCCCAAGGAGGCCGTGGTCCCGAAGAAGCTGTCCCGCGCCGCTGTCGAGACGCTCGCCGTGATCGCCTACCACCAGCCGGTCACCCGCGCCGAGGTCGAAGAAATCCGCGGTGTGGTGATGTCGAGGGGCACCTTCGACGTGCTGATGGAAACCGGCTGGATCAAGCCGCGCGGCCGCCGCAAGGTGCCCGGCCGTCCGATCACCTACGGCACCACCGAGGAATTCCTGTCGCATTTCGGCCTGGAGCAACTGGCCGATCTGCCGGGGCTGGAGGAGTTGAAGGGGTCGGGCCTGCTCGACAACCGGCTGCCGCCGGGCTTCGCCGTGCCGATGCCGTCGGACGATCCGACGCTCCGCGACGACGAGGACCCGCTGGAGCCGGGCGACCTCGACCTTGGGCTCGCGCCGCCGCCCGAGCGCATCGAGGAATAGCCATAAGCTTTTAACATTCCGGGGCGCGCCGAAGCCGCGAGCCCGGAATTCGCCACCGTCAGCGCTTTTCCCTACGATTTCAGGAGGTCAGCCCTCCCAAGCGGGGTTCCCTCCGCGGCGACCTGTCGTTCTTGTTTTTGCCGCCCCTTGCGCCTAGGTTCCGGCCAAACCGAGGGGCGGCGGTCCGCCGGCAGTCGGAGGAGCTCAGATGGGTACGTTTAGTTGGGTGCATTGGTTGCTCGTGGCCATCGTCGTGCTGGTGCTGTTCGGCGGCCGCGGCAAGATCTCCTCGCTGATGGGCGACTTCGCCCAGGGCATCAAGGCCTTCAAGAAGGGCATGAGCGAGGACGACACCGCCAAGGCGGACACGCCGGTCGATCCCAAGATCATCAATCACGACGCCAAGCCCGGCGATCCGCTGAAGCAGCACGCCCAGACCGAACGCAAGTTCGAGGGCAGCGCGGGCTGATCGCGCCGCGCCGGGCGTCGGAAATCGGGGGCGCCGGCAACAGCTAGCGCCCCTCGGAGTTTGTAGATTCATGTTCGACATCGGCTGGAGCGAACTTGTCGTCATCGCGGTGGTCGCGCTGATCGCCATCGGTCCGAAGGAGCTGCCCGGCGTATTGCGCACGCTCGGCCAGTACATGCGCAAGGTCCGCGGCATGGCGGCGGAGTTTCAGGGCCAGTTCAACGAGGCGATGCGCGAGGCCGAGATGGCCGACCTGAAGAAGCAGGTCGACGACATGGCCGACACCGCCAAGACCTTCACCGACTTCGATCCGCTCGGCAGCGTGCGGAAGGAAATCGACAACTTCACCAATTTCGATCCGATGGCCACGTCGCCAGCGCCTACACCAGAAAGCGCTTCGCCGGCGGCGGTGCCCGAAAGCGCCGCGTCGGTCAGCGCGCCGCTGGAAACCGTCTCGCCGGAAGCGGTGGCCCCCGCGATTGCCGCGCCGGTTTCGCCCGACATGACCGTTCCTCCGCCGTCGTCCGACGTGGCGGTCGTGGCGGAGGTGCCGCAGCCCAGGAATGAAACAAAGTCCGGGAGCGGCGCGTGACCACCGAAGAGGACGAGAAGGAAATCGAGGCCAGCAAGGCCCCGCTGATGACCCACCTGATCGAGTTGCGCTCGCGGCTGATCAAGGCGCTGGCTGCGTTCGCGATCGCCGCGGTGTTCTGCTTCTTTTTTGCCAAGTCGATCTACAACATCCTGGTCTGGCCCTATGTCTGGATCGCCGGCATCGAGAACACCAAATTCATCTACACGGCGCTGCTCGAATATTTCATCACGCAGCTCAAGCTTTCGATGTTCGGCGCGGCCTTCATCTCGTTTCCGGTGGTGGCCAGCCAGATCTACATGTTCGTCGCGCCGGGCCTCTACCGCCATGAGCGCGGCGCGTTCCTGCCGTATCTGGTCGCCACGCCGATCTTCTTCTTCCTCGGCTCGATGGTGGTCTATTTCATCGTGATGCCGATGCTGGTGCGGTTCTCGCTCGGTATGCAGCAGTCCGGCGACGGTCAGGCCGAGATCGCGCTGCTGCCCAAGGTCGGCGAATACCTGTCCCTGATGATGTCGCTGATCCTGGCGTTCGGCGTGGCGTTTCAGCTTCCGGTGATCCTGACCTTGCTCGGCCGCATCGGCATCGTCACCTCGCAGATGCTCAAGGAAAAGCGGCGCTACTTCATTGTCATCGCCTTCGTGGTCGCCGCCGTGCTGACCCCGCCCGACGTGCTGTCGCAGATGTCGCTCGCGATCCCGCTGATGCTGCTCTACGAGGGCTCGATCTGGTCGGTCCGGTTCGTCGAGAAGAACAAGGCCAAGGCGGAAGCCGCCGAAGCGGCGAAAGCCGCCGCCGATGCCGGTACCGGCGTCAAACCGGCGGAATAGTGCGGTTCCCGATTCATCATTTGCTAGGACACTGCGGATAGATACGTCCGTGCCGGGGTACGTCTGAGCCCGGCTTGTGATTAGGAAGCCCCGGCCAGAATCGCCGGGGCTTCCTTTTTTGTCGCGAGACCCACGCGCCTTGTCTTGAGAGTAATCCTAGGATATAATACTTAGTCCGCATTCGCCTTGCGATGGCCGCAACCGGTGCGGCTACCGCGAGCGGATGGTGCGCCCGGACGTGCTGGGCCCTGCGTTACTGGGCCCGAGCGCCCGAAGCGCCCCCCCCCCCTGGAAACAGGGGCCTGCCGTGGCGCGCGGTGGGGCCGATCGCAAGGCCCCGCCCAAACGGGCGCTTCGCCAGCGTCCGAGGCGCATCCCGGCGCTCCATTCCCGATGGGGGAAACGGAACAAGGGAAACGGCGCGCCCGGCGCCGCAAACAAACCGGGCGGCGGAGCGTTGGCTAAGTCGATATGTTGCGCCTAACTAGGCTCTCGATTCCCTGACAACCTGGACCCCACGCGCCGATGCACGACATTCGATGGATTCGCGAAAACGCAGCCGAGTTCGACAGGGCGCTCAACCGCCGCCCGCTCGACGCGCAATCCAAGGCGCAGTTTTCGTCGGCGAGTTTGCTGGCCATCGACGAGCGCCGCCGCGCGGCGATCCTGAAGTCCGAGCAAGCGCAGGCGCGCAGGAATGCCGCTTCGAAGGAAATCGGCCAGGCCAAGGCGAAGAAGGACGAGGCCACAGCGCAAGCGCTGATGGCCGAGGTCAACGAGTTGAAGGTGACGCTTCCGGCGCTGGAGAAGGACGCGAAGGATGCCGGCGACGAACTGGACAAAATCCTCGCGACGATTCCGAACATTCCGCTCCCCGAAGTGCCCGACGGCGTGGATGAGCACGGCAACGTCGAGCATCACAAGTCCGGTGAGATGCGCACGTATGCGTTCAAGCCCAAAGAACATTTCGAGTTGGGCGAAGCGCTTGGGATGATGGATTTTGAGACGGCGGCGAAGTTGTCGGGCTCGCGGTTTGTCGTGTTGAAGGGCGCGCTAGCTCGGCTCGAACGCGCGCTAGGTCAACTGATGCTCGATGTACACACGGGCGAGCATGGCTACACCGAGGTCAACCCGCCGTTGATGGTGCTGGACGAAACAATGTTTGGCACCGCGCAGCTACCCAAATTTGCAGAAGATCAATTTCATTTTTTTCCCGACGTGGTACTTCGCAAGCAGTCTCAAGAGACGGTAAAAATTGTGGGGGCGCAGGTCTTAGATTTTGCGAACGAAAATGGATTCGAAAAGGCCCATGACTCGCTCAATCAAATGCAAGAGGGGCGATTTGACTATCGTCGTAATCCAGACCGCAAGTGGCTCATCCCCACCGCCGAAGTCCCGCTAACAAATCTCGTCCGCGAATCCATCGTCGAAGAATCCACGCTTCCGATGCGGCTCACCGCCTGCACGCCGTGCTTTCGCGCCGAAGCGGGCGCGGCAGGCCGCGACACGCGCGGGATGATCCGCCAGCATCAGTTCACCAAGGTCGAACTGGTTTCGATCACTACGCCGGAGCAATCCACGGCCGAGCATGAAATCTCAAGTTGCTCGGTGTGCGGCGACTTCCAGGCGCGGCGGATGAACGCGCGCTATCGCGGAAAAGATGGTAAGCCCGCGTTCGTCCACACGCTGAATGGCTCGGGCGTCGCGGTCGGGCGCGCGCTGATCGCGGTGATGGAAACCTATCAGGAGGCAGACGGCTCGATCACCGTGCCGGACGCGCTCGCGCCCTACATGGGCGGACTCAAAAAGATCGAGCGCAAGCCATGAAGGTTTCAGCGACACGGCGAAGCTTTGTTTCTCCCTACCCCGCCTGCGGGGGAGGGTTGGGGAGGGGGCTGATGTTTGCCCGACGCCCGAAAAAGTCCCCCTCCCGACGCGCTTCGTGCGTCGACCTCCCCCGCAAGCGGGAGAGGTAAAGGAAGAACATGCGCATCCTGGTCACCAACGACGACGGCATCAACGCGCCGGGCCTGAAAATCTGCGAGGAGATCGCGCGGAAAATTTCCGACGATGTCTGGGTGATTGCGCCCGAACACGACCAGTCCGGCGTGTCGCACTCGCTGTCGCTGAACGATCCGCTGCGGCTGCGCCAGCTCAGCGAGCGGCATTTCGCGGTGAAGGGCACGCCGACCGATTGTGTCATCATGGGCGCGCGTCATGTGCTGCCGAAGCCGCCCGATCTGGTTCTGTCGGGCGTCAACCGCGGCCGCAACGCCGCCGAGGATGTGTTGTATTCCGGGACGGTGGCGGCGGCGAAGGAGGCGTGCGTGCTCGGCATTCCGTCGTTCGCGCTGTCGCAGGCTTACACCTCGGCGAACAAGCAGCAGCCGTACTGGCAATCGGCGGTCGATCACGCACCCGACATCATCCGCCGCGTGCTGAAAGAGGGCATTCCGCGCGACGTGCTGGTGAACGTCAACTTCCCCGATTGCCCGACCGGCGCGGTGAAGGGCGTCACCGTTGCCACGCAAGGGAAACGCGATCAGCAGTTGCTGCACATCGACGCCCGCCACGACGGTCGCGGCAATCCGTATTTCTGGATCGCCTACGCGCGCGGCGTGCGGCCGACCGGCAAGGACGGCACTGATCTCGCAGCGCTGACCGACAACCGCATTTCGGTGACGCCGCTTCGCCTCGATCTCACCGATCAGCCGTTCCTGACCAAGCTGGCGGGGCTGTTTCCGGAGAAATAGAACTCATGCCGGCGGACGAAAGCGTCCAGCGTATGGAGTTCATGCTGACGCTTCGCCAGCGCGGCATCAGCGACAAGGCGGTGCTGCGCGCGATGGACGAGGTGCCGCGCGAGCATTTCGTCGAGGCGCGCTTTGCCGACAACGCCTACATCGATCAGGCGATGCCGATCGCCTGCGGCCAGACCATCAGCCAGCCGTACCTGGTCGCCTACATGACCGAGCAGCTTGCGGTGCGCGCCAACCATCGCGTGCTCGAGGTCGGCACCGGCTCGGGCTATCAGGCGGCGGTGCTGTCGCGGCTCGCCCGCGAGGTGGTGACGATGGAGCGCTACCGCACGCTCGCCAACGCGGCGCGGACCCGGTTGAAGACGCTCGGCTACGCCAACGTCGAGGTGCTGCTCGGCGATGGCCTCGGCGGCGAACCGCTCCGCGCGCCCTTCGATCGGATCATCGTGACGGCTGCGGCCGAGACCATTCCGCCGGCGCTGACCGCGCAACTGGCCGAGGGCGGCATCATGGTGCTGCCGCTCGGCCCACACGGCGGCGCGCAGGAATTGCTCAAGCTCACCAGGACCGGGCAGGGGCTCACCCGCGAGAGCCTGATCCCGGTGCGCTTCGTGCCGCTGCTGCCGGGTCAGGCGCGAGAGCTTTAGAGCGTAGCCGGAATGACGGAGACACGATTGTGGCGGCGACCGGCCAATTTGTCCGAAGTTCGACGGCGCGGCGTTAGGGTTGACAGAGTCTTTCATCCTTAACCGGGATTCTCCAGATGACTCCCGAACTGGCGTGAGTATTGGCGTTTTACGGCCTTGCCACAAGACCGACGCGAGGTGCCGACGCATTACCGGCTGTTCGGCCAGCCCGAACGGTGGTCGAGGGGCTGATCTGGCC
>JAPLPD010000199.1 GCA_026400395.1 Alphaproteobacteria bacterium
GCCGAGGAACGTCCGAGTCCGATTCACCCGCTGGGTGCGCCATGATCGCCTCGCTCGATCCAGGATAAGGTGCTGATGCCTATATCTGAATCGGCGTGAGCGTTGCGGAAATCAGAGCGTCATCCGGGGAATGCGGGCTAAGATATCTCCAACAGCGCAGGTCACAAATCCAAAATCGGGCCGAAGTTCCCTTCTGCCCGCATTTCGAAGATAGCGACCCTACACGCCTTAACTTTCGCCAGCCCGTCAGACCGGCTTGCCGAAATAGCTTTGAAGCGCGCGGACCTCGAGGTCGCCCCCAAGGTAGGCCTTGATGCCCTGCGCCGCAGCGACGGCACCTGAAAGAGTGGTGTAGTAAGGCACTTTATGCAAGAGGGCGGCCCGCCGCAGCGGTTTGCTGTCGGTGAGGGCGGTGGCCCCCTCGGTGGTGTTGAAAACCAGCTGAACACGGCCATTTTTGATGGCATCGACGACGTGGGGTCGGCCCTCGGCCACCTTGTTTATCTTGACCGATTCCACTCCGTTTTCGGCCAGATAGCGCTGGGTCCCGGAGGTGGCTACCACGTTGAATCCGAGCTTGCGGAGCAGCTTCAGGGGTTCCAGAATTTTCGGCTTGTCGCTGTCCCGGACCGAGACGAACACCGCCCCGGCCTTGGGCAGCCGGGCGCCGCCGCCCAGTTGGCTCTTGGCGAAGGCCACCGCGTAGTCGCGATCGAGTCCCATCACTTCGCCGGTCGATTTCATCTCCGGCCCCAGCACGGTATCGACCTTGTCGCCGAACCGCGCGAACGGGAACACCGCCTCCTTCACGCCGACGTGGGGCGTCGTCTTGATATCGAAGCTCAGCGGCGCGAGCTTGAAGGAGGGCAACGTCTCGCCAGCCATGACTCGGGCAGCGATCTTGGCGACCGGCAGCCCGACCACCTTGGCGACGAACGGCACGGTGCGCGAGGCGCGCGGATTGACCTCGAGGATGTAGATGTCGCCGTCCTTGATGGCGAACTGCACGTTCATCAGGCCGACGACGTTGAGCGCCAGCGCCAGCACACGGGTCTGCCGCTCCAGTTCGGCGATCATCTTGCCTTCGAGCGAGTAGGGCGGCAGCGAGCAGGCGGAGTCGCCGGAGTGGATGCCGGCCTCCTCGATATGCTCCATGATTCCAGCGATGAAGGTGTCCTTGCCGTCGCAGATGCAATCGACATCGACCTCGATGGCGTCGGTGAGATAGCGGTCGATCAGCAGCGGCCGTTTGGCCGACACGACCAGCTCCGATGGCCGGTCGAGATCGCCGGCGAGGCGGATCAGATAGCGGTCGAGTTGCGCGCCGTCGTGCACGATCTCCATGGCGCGCCCGCCCAGCACGTAGGACGGCCGGATCACGATCGGATAGCCGATGCCGTCGGCGGTTGCGCGCGCCTGCTTCGGGCTGGTGGCGATGCCGCTCTGCGGCTGGCGCAGCTTCAGCTTATCCATCAGCTGTTTGAAGCGGTCGCGGTCCTCGGCGAGGTCGATGGCGTCCGGCGAGGTGCCGAGGATCGGCACATCGGCCTTTTCCAGCGCCTCGGCGAGCTTGAGCGGCGTCTGGCCGCCGAACTGTACGATCACCCCGTGCAGCGTGCCGTTGGCGCGCTCGGTGTCGATGATCTCCAGCACGTCCTCGGCGGTGAGCGGCTCGAAATACAGCCGGTCGGAGGTGTCGTAGTCGGTCGACACGGTTTCCGGGTTGCAGTTGACCATGATGGTCTCGTAGCCCACCTCCTTCAGCGCGAAGGCGGCGTGGCAGCAGCAATAGTCGAACTCGATGCCCTGGCCGATGCGGTTTGGTCCGCCGCCGAGGATCACCACCTTCTTTTTGTCCGACGGCCGCGCTTCGTTGGCCACAAGGCCGCCGGTGAACGGCGTTTCGTAGGTCGAATACATGTAGGCGGTCGGCGAAGCGAATTCGGCGGCGCAGGTGTCGATGCGTTTGAACACCGGCCGCACGCCGAGCGCGCGGCGCTTCTGGGTCACCACGTCGATGCCGAGCCCGGTCAGCTTGCCGAGCCGGGCGTCGGAGAAGCCCATGGCCTTCAGCCGCCGGAATACGCCGGGCGTCTTCGGCAAGCCTTTTTCGCGAATTTCCGCCTCGGCGTCGATGATGCCGCGCACCTGCGCCAGGAACCAGGGATCGACCTTGCAGGCCGAATGAATCTCGGCGTCGGTGAAGCCGAGCCGCATCGCCTGCGCGACCTTGAGCAGTCCGTCCTGGGTCGGCGAGCCAAGCGCCGCGCGGATGGCGTTCTTGTCGTCGCCCTGGCCGAGGCCCTCGATGTTGATTTCATCGAGTCCGGTGAGTCCGGTCTCCAGTGAACGCAGCGCCTTCTGCAGGCTTTCCTGGAAGGTGCGGCCGATCGCCATCGCTTCGCCGACCGATTTCATCGCGGTCGTCAGCATGGCGTCGGCGCCGGGGAATTTCTCGAAGGCAAACCGCGGAATTTTCGTGACCACGTAATCGATGGTCGGCTCAAACGAGGCGGGGGTCGCGCCGCCGGTGATGTCGTTGGCGATCTCGTCCAGCGTGTAGCCGACCGCGAGCTTGGCCGCGACCTTGGCGATCGGGAAGCCGGTCGCCTTCGACGCCAAAGCCGAGGAGCGCGACACCCGCGGGTTCATCTCGATAACGATCAGCCGTCCGTCCGTCGGATTGACCGCGAACTGAACGTTCGAGCCGCCGGTCTCGACGCCGATCTCGCGCAGCACCGCCAGGGAGGCGTCGCGCATGATCTGGTATTCCTTGTCGGTGAGCGTCAGCGCCGGCGCGATGGTGATCGAGTCGCCGGTGTGGATGCCCATCGGATCGAGATTTTCGATCGAGCAGATGATGATGCAGTTGTCCTTCTTGTCGCGGACAACCTCCATCTCGTATTCCTTCCAGCCCAGCACGCTCTCCTCGATCAGCACTTCGCTGGTCGGCGATGCGTCGATGCCGCGCTCGACGATGTCGATGAACTCTTCCTTGTTGTAGGCGATGCCGCCGCCGGTGCCACCGAGCGTGTAGGACGGGCGGATGATGACCGGGAATTCGCCGCCGATGAGGGCGA
>JAPLPD010000091.1 GCA_026400395.1 Alphaproteobacteria bacterium
AGGGTGCTCATCGCCATTCCAGACCCCGGGCGGGATTATCCCGTTCCGGTGGGCGGCATCATCTCGTAATGGTGGGCGACATCATTCCGTTACGGCGGGCGACATCATCTCGTAACGGTGGGCGGCTTGGACAGGAATCAGAAGACTAGAGGTTCGCCGCGCATGATCGTCAGCGATAATGGCACCGAATTCACCTTAAATGCCAACCTGGCTTGGCAACAAGATCGCGACATCGAGTGGCACTACATAGCACCGTGAACGCAGAGTGACCGCCACCACGCCAACTGGATCAAGAGATTAGCGCGCTGATCGGCGTCAGGATCCCGCGCCGATTTACAGGTCAGTGGCTATAGTGCGATGACCGCTTGCATGAGCCTTTGTGTTGCTGCACAAAATCTGTGCCAATAGGAAAGTAACCGCCAATGCCACTCGCCCTCGTCCGCGGAGTTCACATCAACTACGACGTGATCGGCACGTCCGGGCCCTGGATCGCGCTGACGCCGGGCAGTCGGCGCTCGTTCGCCGAGCTTCGTGGCATCTCGCAGGCGCTTGCCACGCAAGGCTATCGCGTGCTGCTCCATGACCGCCGCAACTGCGGTGCCTCGGATGTCGCCTTCGATGGTTCGGCATCTGAGCATGCGGTCTGGGCCGACGACCTGCACGAGCTTGCCCGGCTGCTCGATGCGCTGCCGATCGTCATGGGCGGCTCGTCAGCTGGCGCGCGGCTCGCAATTGTGTTCGCGCTGCGTCATCCGACATCGCTGCGTGGCCTGTTGTTATGGCGGCTCACTGGCGGCCAGCACGCGGTCGATCGCCTAGCCGAGAATTACTATGGCAAGTTCATCAAGATTGTTCGCCAAGGAGGTATGAAGGCAGTCTGCGAGTCTGAGCACTTCGCCGCCTGCATTCAGGCGCGACCGGAGAATCGTGAGCGGTTGATGACGACCGACCCCGAAGAGTTCGTTAAGGTGATGACCATCTGGCGCGAGCATTTCCTCAAGTCGGCGACGTTGCCCATCGTCGGCGCAACCGAAGCGCAGGTTCGAGGCGTTACCGCGCCAGTCTGCCTGATTGCGGGCAACGACGTGGTCCACACGCCGGTCACTGCGCGCAAAGCCGCGGGCCTGTTCCCCAACAATGAATTCCACGATGACGTGGTCCGGAAAGTTCCCGACGACAAGCTTTTGCACGATTGGGACCAAGAAGAGTGGCGCGGCGTGGAGCCAAGGCTCGTCGATATCTTCGGCTCGTTCCTCAAGCGCAACATGCGCGCTACCATGGCCTGATTGACCTTCCGATTCAGACTGACAACACGGAAACTATCATGAAGCTGCAAATGCGCCGCGTCGTCACCGGTCACAACAAAGACGGCAAGGCCATCATTGTGATCGACGAACAGGTGAAAAACGTGGTCGCGAGCCGCCCGGGCGTATCGTCCAGCGTGGTGTGGTCGACCAAGGGGTTCCCGGTCGATAACGATGGCAGCGATGACCCGACCGCTGTCGCCTTCAAGACCACCGTCGACAACGGCACCGTCTTCCGCGTAGTGCGTTACGAGCCGGGCGTGGTGCCGCGCAACCACCGCACCGACTCGATCGATTATGCGGTCGTGATCTCCGGTGAGATCGACATGGAACTTGATGACGGCGTGATAGTGAAGCTCAAGGCCGGCGACGCGCTGGTTCAGCGCGGCACGATCCACAATTGGGTCAATCGCGGCAAGGAAGACTGCGTGGTCGCCTTCATCCTGGTCAGCGGCACGCCCGTGTCTGCGGGCGGCAAGACGCTCACTGCGATCGGCTGAGCGCCGTCCTCAGTTCGGCTCGATTCCTGCGGCCCTCACCGCTTCCTCGGCCGCGGCCACCTCTTTGCGGAAGAACGCAGCCGTGGTGGCGGCATCGCGGTCGTCGGGGATGTAGCCGTCGCGCTGCATGATGTCCGCGACTTGCGGCACCAGCAGTGCCTTACGGATTTCCAAGTTTAGCTTGTTGGCGAGGTCATCGGGCAGTTTACCTGGCCCAAGCACCATGCCCCATGAGCCCTGCGACCCGTAGCCCGGAACGAGGTCCTTCATCAACGGGACCTCCGGCGTCGGCGCGAATGGCTTGGTGCCGGTAAAGGCTAGCGGGCGCACGCGACCGTCCTTGATCAAGCCTATCACCGACGGCGGCGTGACGAACATCACGTTGATGCTTCCGCCGAGCAGCGCGGTCATCACCTCCGAAGCCCCCTTGTACGGAACGTGCTGGAGCTTGATGCCGGCTTTTTTCGCAAAAATCTCAGTCGCCAGATGCAACCCGTTGCCGACGCCTGGCGAGCCATACAGCACGCGCTCTTTCTTGGCGAAGTCGATGAACTCGGCCACCGATTTGATCGGTGACTTCACATCGACCAGCATGAAGATGCCATCGAGTTCGCCCAGCGTCGCAATCGGCCGAAGATCGGCCAGCGTGTCGTAGCCGAGGTTCTTGTAGATCCACGGCGTTGAGATGATCGATGAGCTGGTGGACAGAAGCGTGTAGCCATCAGCCTTGGCGGTCGCAACCGCGCGCGCCGCGATCGTTCCGTTCGCGCCAAGCCGGTTTTCCACATAGAACTGCTGGCCTAAGCTTGTACCCAGTTCCTGCGCGACCGTGCGCCCTTGAATGTCAGGTCCGCTACCCGCCGCAAATCCGATCACAATCCGCACCGGGTGATCTGGGTAGGTCTGCGCCTGCACTGGCGATGCCGCATAGACAAGAATTGCGAAGAGCAATCTGGTGCGAAGCATTAGGTCCCTCCCGCCTTGTCGAACTTTGTTATGCCAACTCCACAGAGCCGATGGCTTCGCGGCGCAGTTTGCTATTGCTGTTCGACGCCCGCTGACTTCATGATAGCTGACCATTTCGGAACTTCGCCTTGCAGGTACTGACGGAAATAGTTGCTGCTTCGGCGATCACTCGGAACCACGGTTGCTGCCACAGCCCGTATGCGTTCCTGAACGGATGGTGTGTCCATCGCTGTCCGAAGTGCTGTGTTAAGCGCGATGACGACGGACTCAGGCGCCCCTTTGGGCATAAAGAATCCGTTCCAGTAGTAGCCGTCGGTCACATCGATGCCTTGTTCGCGCGCCGTTGCTAACTCGGGGAAAAGCGGCGAGCGATCACGAGTTAGAACTGCCAGAACCTTGACAGACTTATTCTCAATTAGCCGAATTCCCGAGATTGCGAGCGGGCAGTAATAGTCGATGTCCCCAGTCAGCATGTCGTGAAGTGCCGGCGGTGCGCTACGATACGGCACGTGAATGGCGTCTCCGCCGATTGCCTTCGTCAGCATCGCACAGGCGAGATACGGAGCGGCGCCGACGCCTGCCGACCCAAAGCGAAGTTTCCCCGGGTTGGCCTTCATGTGTGCCGCAAACTCTTGAAGGCTGTTCACGGGCAGGTTCTGATTCACGATCAACACCAGCGGCTGTTCGACAGCCAGAGCGACCGGTTCAAAGTCGGTCAGTGAGTTGTACGGCGGCGTCTTGAACAGATATTGGCTCTGGGCAAAAGTATCGACTGCTCCGATTACGAACTGATAGCCGTCCGGCGGAGCTTTTGCG
Organism: Alphaproteobacteria bacterium; assembly: GCA_026400395.1. GTDB lineage: Bacteria > Pseudomonadota > Alphaproteobacteria > Rhizobiales > Xanthobacteraceae > Z2-YC6860. The sequence continues at coordinate 3,587 of JAPLPD010000091.1, forward strand.
ACCCGGCTGACGCCAACTGTACCGCCGCCGCCGGCGACGTTTTCGATCACGACCTGCTTGCCTAAGGTGTCCGACAGTTGCGTCCCAAAGATGCGAGCCACGACGTCTGTGCCACTGCCGGCACCGAACGGTACGATCATTGTTACGAATCGCGCGGGCCAATTTTGAGCACCTGCCGTGATGACACTGAGCGCGAGGGCGGCGGCGCAAGGTGCCCAGTAACTGCGGATCCGAAGATTTTTCATGTGTATCCTCCCGTCTTCTTTTTGCTTGTTTAGGCTCAAACTCTCCGCCACGCTTATTGCTTCGGTTTGGCTGAGCAAAGCGCCTTCCATACCTTTTCCGAGGTAAATGGCATATCGATCTCTGCTTTAACGCCCGCGCGTGCCAACGCATTCATGATTGCATTGCTAACGGCGGGCAGCGATCCGGTCACGCCGCATTCGCCCGAGCCCTTCACGCCCAACGGATTTTTGGGAGAGGGGACGGGATGGAATTCGGTCTTGATGAATGGCATATCGGCCGCGCGCGGCATCGCATAATCCATAAACGTCGCGGTAAGAAATTGACCGTCATCGCTGTAGCGGCATTGCTCCATCAACACCTGACCAGCCCCTTGGCAGACGCCACCGTGGACTTGGCCATGTACGATCGGCGGATTGACGATGGTGCCGACATCGTCGATCGCAACGTAGCGGTCGAGCGTGATCTTGCCGGTGTCGGCATCCACCTCAACTTCGCAAACATGGCACCCGTTCGGGAAATGCATGTCGGGCGCCACATACTCTCCCTCGGAGTCGAGAGCCTCGGCCATTGTTGCGGAGCCTTTCGCTTCAAGACGCACGTGGTTAGCGAGATCGAGAAGTTCGATGGAGCGATCGGTGCCAGCGACGCGGAATGACCCTTTGGAGAACTCAATGTCGGCTTCGGCCGCTTCGAGCAGGTTCGAAGCCGCTTTTAGTCCTTTTTCAATGACGATATCGCAGGTGTTGGAAAGTGCTGAGCCAGCCATGATCATCGACCGCGAGCCTATGGTCGCATAGCCAAGTTTAGGCAGGTCGAGGCTGTCACCTTGGCGCAGTTCGATGGATTCATAGGGAATGCCAAGTCGCTCTGCGACGACTTGCGGAAACGACGTTTCATGTCCCTGACCGTGCGACTGCGTCGCGACAACCAACAGGACGCGACGATCCTCGGTGAAGCGAATAAAGCAGCTTTCGAACCACGATCCGCCAACGCACTCGAGAAAATTCGCAATGCCTAGGCCTCTGAGCTTGCCTTGTTTTTTGCTTGCTTTCGCGCGCGCTGCAAAGCCCTTCCAGTCGGCTAAGGTCAGCGCCTTGTCCATTACGGCTTCGAACTCGCCGCTGTCATAGAGCTTGCCCGATGGCGACATATAAGGGATCCCCGATTTGGGGATCAAGTTTCGGCGGCGGAGCGAAATGCGGTCGATCTTCATTTCGCGCGCGGCTTTGTCGACCAGCCGTTCAACGATGTAAGACGCCTGCTCGCGCCCGGCGCCGCGATAGGGTCCGATGGGAGCCGTGTTGGTCATTACACACGATACGTCCGCATGGACGAGGGGTGTGCGATACACCAGCGGCATCCCCCAAGGGGTATTGCGGATCGTCCCGTTCGGCCCGTTGCAGCCGAAGTAGCTGCCCATTGATTGCAGGATAGATGCGCGAATGCCGAGAAAGTGCCCCCTTTGGTCGAGTGCCAGCGCGCAGTCGATCACAGCGTCGCGCGCGTGATTGTCGGACAGAAGATTTTCGGAACGGGCCGCGTGCCACTTAACCGGGCGATCGATGGCGCGGGCTGCGTGTAGCAACGCAATATCTTCGGGGTAGGGCTGCTCCTTGGATCCAAACGCCCCACCGACATCATAGGTCAGCACGTGCATTTGTTCGTCGGGAATCCTAAAAACTTGGTCACACATGACGCGCAGCATGTAGCGTACGCCCTGGCTCGGCGTGATCCACGTATAGCGATCGTTGGCCTTGTTGAACTGCGCGATACCCGCGCGCGGCTCAATCGCATTGGCGAAAATGCGCGAATTGATAAGCTTCAGCCGCGTCACATGAGCGGCGCCGGCGAAGGCTGCGTCGATCGCCTCCGTGCTGCCGCTATTCCACCGAATAGCGACATTGCCCGGAGCATCATCCCAGATAATTGGCGCGTCTGATGCGATGGCATCACCGATTCCGGTCACGCAGGGCAATGGATCGATGGCCGCTGCAATCGTCGAGGCGGCATCTGCCGCTTCGACTGCGGTTTCCGCGACCACGAGGGCGATCGGTTCGCCTACGTACCGAACCCGTCCTTGGGCGAGCCCCGGCCGGGGCGTGTCCAGTACCTTGCCGAGTTCGAAACCCTTGATAGGGATCCGATGAATGAATCCCACCCCCGCGCGAAGAAGGTCCTCGCCGGTGAATATCCGGATGACGCCAGGCATTCGTGCTGCGGTGTCGGCGTCAATGCGTTTGATCGTGCCGTGGGCGTGATCCGATCTCACGAATGCGGCATGCGCTTGTCCCGGAACGTTGATGTCGTTTGTATAGCGCCCACGCCCGGTCACGAACCGCGAATCCTCCCGGCGCCTGACCGGGCTCGATATTCCGTGATCTGTACGGGTGTTTGGCACGATTATTCGATCGGCTTGATATCGAAGCGCTTGGCCATGCTGGCATTCCACTCGTAGTCCTGCGTGATGACGGCTCGAAGTTCCGCGGGAGTCGACGGCTCCGGCACTACGCCCTGCGCGAGAAGGACTTCGCGGAATTTCGGTTCGTCCATCGCCTTTCGGATCAGCGCGTTGAGTTTTTCCACCACAGGTGCCGGCGTGCCGCGTGGCGCGACAATGGAATACACGTTTTCGAGCATGAAGTCCTTGTAGCCCAATTCAATTAGGGTCGGCACGTTTGGGGTTCCAGGCGAGCGATTACGCCCGGTGATCGCGAGCATCTTCAGATTTCCGGATTGGTAGAGCGGAATACTGGAGGAGATCGCGTCGAAGTAGGCGTCAATAACGCCCTTCAGCAGGTCCGCGACCGCAGGTGTCGAGCCCCGGTATGGCACGTCCTGAATATTGATGTTCAGGATGCCGCGCGCCATGCCGTTGACTATTTCGCCAACGCTGCCGCGGCCAGGTGTGGCGATTGTTACTCCGTTGGGCTGCTTGCGTGCATAGTCTATGAATTCTTGCACTGTTGCGGCCGGGAAGTCCTTCCGGACATCGAAGGCCAGCGGGACGCGGGCGACCAGGATCACCGGCTCGAAGTCGTCAAAGCTGTATCGGAGCTTGCGGTAAAAATTCGGATTGGTAGCGAACGGCGTCGAACTCGGCATGTAAAGTGTGTAGCCGTCGGGAGTTGCCCGGGCGACCTTCTCGGTCGCGGTCATACTTGCCGCGCCCGGAATATTCTCGATGATGACGTTCGCGCCCGTGTACTCCGTGATCTTCTGACCGAGCAGACGTGCAATGATGTCGCTCGTTCCGCCAGCCGCGAAACCGACTACGATCGTAATATTGCGGTTCGGATAGTTCTCCTGTGCGCGGGACGTTAGGCTCGACAAGCCCAACGCTGCAGCAACTAGAACCGCAATGGCGAAATTGAATCTCCCGTCCATGCTATTCCTCCCTAAAGGCGGTCTGCGACTGATTTTCGCAAAAGATACGTGTTCAGGCATCCTTTATCAGAAAGGCGCTGAAGAGACCGGTCATATTAATGCATGAGAGCAGGCTTGGACGATAGGATTTCGTATCCGTCGATTTGCGCCACGTCCTGCTTCTTTGCTTGGTTGTCTGTTTGCAAGTGGATCCGTTGGAGCGCGTGACAAGCAGGTTGGGCCGTACTTCACATAAATTCTGGTTTCGAAGGTCTTGCTGCCCGATGCCATCTCAAAACCGGAATTTCCAAAATCGACGAAGTCGAGTTCGTCGACATCGGATACGACGTAAAAATCGTTGTCCAGAAGGACGGCTCATTGAATGCGTCTGAATCTAGGCCTCTGATGACGGTCAATCCCTGTTCTCTTCCCTGTTAGCAGGGAATTGCGATGCTGAGACGGGTTCGATAGCGACTGCGTCCGCCACCAACGTTCCAAGCAAACTTCATTTAGCCCGAGACCTCGGCGAGCCGTGGCACCAGCCTCAGGCCGGTTGCGCAAGCCACGCGGCAGCGCTCGTCATTTTTCATGGTTTTGGAGGCGCGCACGGCGTCGGCGGTGGCTTTGACGAAGTCGTCCGGTACCTGCGGATAGTCCGACCCAAAAACCAGGCGATCGATTCCGACCACCTGCCGCAGCAGGTCGAATACTGGATCGGTCGCCGATAGCGCCGTGTCGTAATAAAAGCATTGCAAGCCGCGTCGGATGGCTTCGCGATCAGGCTCCGCGGCGAAGTGATGGCCCGGCGTGAGAAAGTGTTCCATCAGGGACATCCGGCTGAGAAGGTAAGGCATGGCGCCGCCAGCATGCGCGAAGATGAACCGGATGTTGGGGAAGCGTTTCGGCGCACGATGGTGCAGCAGGTTCGCGATGCAGCGCGTCGTGTCGAATGAGTATTCAAGCAGCGAGGCTGGAAAATCGAGGGCAAGCAGCTTCAGTCCCATCGGCGATACCGGGTGAACGAACACCGTGGCGTTTCGGCGGTCGAGCTCCGTGAACAGATTGTCGAACGTGGCGCTGCCGAGGTATCGGCCGTCGTAGCTTGTCGACAACATCACACCGTCGAGCTGCAACTGGTCGAGTGCAAATTCGGCCTCGCGAATGGAATCCTCGACATGCGGCATCGGCAACGAGGCGAACGCACCGAAGCGGCGTGGCAGCGAGCGGATCGTCTCGGCGAACATTTCGTTTAAGAGACGCGACAGCGGCAACGCAATGGAGCGATCGCGATAGAGCAGGTCGGCATCGGGAGCCGAAACCACGGCCGCCGTGATGCCCATGCGGTCCATCAGGTCGAGAGCCTTCGCCTCGGTCCACGCCGGCGGAAACGGGCGGCCCCCCATTGTGGTTCGACCGGATTTCGCAAGAGCATCAAAGAACGCGGAGGGCCGCGCGTGGTGATGGAAATCGATGAGCCCTTGCACGTCTGGTCCACCTTCGTTTTGACACCAGGGAAGGGCCGTAGCATAATCCATCTTTGCTTGCCGAGACGGGCCATCGCGAAATGGCCCGCCGGCCTGAAGGGGGGACATGACCTTGGCTCGCTTGACGAGACGATCGATGCTGTTGGGGGCGCTGGCGGCGCCGTCGCTTGCCCATGCGCAAGGCCACTGGCCTTCCGACGTCATCACGCTTGTGGCGCCAGCACCCGCGGGCGGATCGCTCGATGTTATCGCGCGCCTGGTTCAGCCGGGTCTGCAGCAGCGGCTCGGTGCCACCGTCATCGTCGAGAACCGCAGCGGCGCAGCGACTTCGCTCGGGGCCGCGTTCGTCGCCAAGGCGGCGCGGGATGGCACAAAGTGGCTGATTAATGCCGATCCGCAAGCGCTTATCCGTCGTTGATGGCGAAGCTTCCCTATGACGCCGAGAAGGATCTCGACCCGATTCTGCTGCTCGGCACATCGCCGAATGTTTTGGTGGCGCATGGCAACTCGCCGTACAGGACGTTGAACGATGTCCTGGCCGCCGCGCACAAGCCGGAGGGTGTCAATGTTGCAGTTCTGACCGACACGCTCGGCCATATCTCGATGGTGCTGCTCGGCAAGCTGGCCAAAGCCAAGCTGTCGCCGGTCACTTACCGCGGCGCGACGCAGGCATTGAGCGATGTTCTCGGCGAGCATGTGCCCTTGATGGCTGGCAGCGCGAGCCTGCTGGCGCCCTATCTCGCGGACGGCAAACTGCGCGCCCTTGTGCAGACTGGTACCGAGCGGCTGTCGGCGTTGGCCGAAGTGCCGACTGTGAGCGAGAGTGGGTTCCCGGGCTTCAACGCGCCGTCGTTCTGGGGCTTCTATGCGCCCTCCGGGACGCGCGCAGCGATCGTCGATCGATTTATCTCAGAGTTGACCGCGATCGCGCGCCAGCCGGACATCCAAACCAAATTGACCGAGAGTTTCCTGCTGGAACTCAAACTGGAAGGGCCGGCGCAATTCAGGCCGTTTTTCGCCGAGCAGGTTGCCAAATGGAGCAAGGTGATCCGCGACAACGATCTAAGCCACGGATGATCTCTGTGCACGCGCGATCCGCGAACGATGCGCGAGTGACGCCGCGGTCCCCACAGCGGCGACCTTGCCCTATAAGGTGGAATGAGCATTGTCGTTTTCGTGCTGGCCCTGTCCTGCATCGTCGTGTTGTTCGCCAGTCTTGCGTTCTCCGCATACTGGGTGGCGCGAAGGCTTTTGAGCCGACTAATGGGGCTGCTGAACGTCAAAGAGTCGCCAAAGCGGTACGTCGGCCAACGGCCAAAGGCAGTGGACTTGTAGTCTCTGCAGTCTGGCCACGGCCAGGCGGCGACAGATCAGCCTCGAACACTGGCAAATGGCTCGAACATGACAATTCCACGCCGTAAGTTTCTGCATCTGGCTGCCGGTGCGGCCGCGCTACCCGCAGTCTTCCGCGTTGCATGGGCCCAAGCCTATCCGGCGCGCCCGATTCGCGTCGTCGTGGGTTTTCCAGCCGGCAGCGGTGTCGATGTTGTGGCGCGTGTGATGGCTCCGCTGCTCTCGGAGCGGCTGGGTCAGCCGTTCGTCGTCGAGAACCGGCCGGGTGCCGCGAGCAACATCGCAACGGAGGGTGTCGCGCGTTCCGCTCCCGACGGTTACACGCTGCTCTGGGTCGGTCCGCCGGTGGCGATCAACGCCACGCTCTACGACAAGCTCAATTTCGACTTTCTGCGTGATATTGCGCCGATTGGCGGCGTCAATCGCGAGCCCAATGTCATGCTCGTGAATCCCTTGTTTCCCGCCAAGTCGGTCCCGGAATTCATCGCTTACGCCAAGGCCAATCCAGGCAAGATCAGCATGGCATCGGTCGGCAACGGCAGTGTGAGCCACATGGCCGGCGAGTTGTTCAAGATGATGGCCGGAGTGGAAATGGTCCATGTGCCGTATCGAGGAGGTCCGCCCGCGGTCACTGACCTGATTGGCGGGCGGGTCCAGGTCTTGTTCCTGACCACCTCCGCGGCCATGGCATACATCAAGAGCGGCCAAATCCGCGTCATCGGTGTGGGTACCGAAACACGCTCTCCGGCGCTTCCTGACGTTCCGACCGTGGGTGAGTCCGTGCCCGGCTTTGAGGCGAGCAACTTCTACGGAATTGGTGTGCCGCGGGACACTCCGGCCGATATTGTCGTCAGGCTCAATAAGGAGCTCAACGCGACACTCGCGGATCCGGCCATCATTGCGCGGTTTTCCGATCTGGGCGCGACGGCGATGCCGAGTTCGCCCGCGGAGTTCGGGAAGCTGGTCGCCGCGGAAACCGAAAAGTGGGCGAAGGTGATCCGGGCGGGTGGCATCAAGCCCGACTAGTGTAATCGGCTGCACTCTATATTAGAGGTTGGTGTCGGGAGGAGCACGGGTATGGCGACCAAGGCGAGAACACTGAACGGCCCGCGATTGTTTGGCTACGTCGCGGAGCCGGCGGGCGGCGCCACCGGCGGCGTTTTGCTGCTGCCGACGATCTTCGGCATCAACGAATTTGCCAGCCAGTATGCCAACACTCTGGCCGACGCCGGAATGACCTGCGCGGTCTGGGATATTAATTCGGGCCTGCCTCTGAGCACCGATTACCCGGAGTGTATCAAACGAGCGCGGACGCTGAACGACGAGGGCGTCGCGGACATGGTGTCGGCCTGGATCGACGCCATGCTCGGCGAGTTCGGCGTCACATCGGTCGCGGTCCTGGGCTTCTGTATCGGCGGCCGCTTTGCGCTGCTGCAATCCGCCCGCGACGGCAGGCTGAAGGCTTGCGCCATGGCGTATCCCTCCATTGAAAGTCCGAGGCTTCCCAATCAGGGGCAGGACGCGGTTGCGTTGGCCGCGAAAATCGAATGTCCGGTGCATCTCATTCGGCCCGGCAAAGACCATGTGACCAATCCAGAGACTTATGAAGACTTAACGCGCGCGCTGCTGACGCGCGGTTCGCCGACCACCATCCAGATTCATCCGGCGGCGGAGCACGGTTTCATGCATCGCAAGACTCCGGAGGCCAACGTCGCCGCAACGACGCTCGCGTCCCCGCAACTGATCGCCTTCCTCAAGACTTGCCTGGGCTGACGCGCAACCCTCCTGTTCGCACAACAATCGTTTTCGGAGTCGGATATGCAGCTTGGCTTTTTCACCATGCCTGTTCACCCACAGGGCCGCGTCTATTGGCAAACCCTGAAGGAGGATCGGGAAGCCTTCATTCTGGCTGACAAGCTCGGCTACACCGAAGGCTATTGCGGCGAACACCTGACCGATGCCGTCGAGAACATCCCCAACAGCATGATGTTCATCGCGACGCTGCTGGACGCGACCAAAAAACTGAAGGTCGGCACGGCGGTCGCAAACCTCCCGCACAGCCATCCGGTGGTTGTCGCCTCCAATGCCGCGATGCTCGACAATCTGTTCGAGGGCCGTTTTATCCTTGGCGTCGGCGCCGGCGTGCTTCGCTCCGATGCCGAGGCGTTGGGTCTGCTCGACGCGGACCGGCAGGCGATGTTTGTGGAATCGATCGATCAGGTTCTGGCGATCTGGGCGGGGCAGGCACCCTACGACATCAAGGGCAAATTCTGGAACGTTTCGACGCTGAAGACCAATTGGCCGGAGGTTGGTATCGGCGACATCGTCAAGCCATATCAAAAGCCTCATCCATTCATCGTAGGCACCGCGTCGGATCCAGGCTCAAAGGGCGTCATTGAACTCGGCAAGCGCGGCTGGGGGCCGGTCTCGTCGAATCTGCTGCACGTCAATTGCCTCGCCAATCACTGGACCAACTATGCCAAGGGGGCGGCGGAGGCGGGTCGTACCGCGGACCGGGAGATATGGCGGGTGGCGCGTTCGATTTTCGTCTGCGAGGACAGCAAGGTGGCAAAGGCTTATGGCGGTGACGACGCCAACAGCCCGTACCGGTTTTACATGCGTCAGCTTTTGATGAAGCTCGGCAAGTTCAAGCGCCTCGCCTCATTCAAGGCTCAGCCGGACATGCCGGACGAGCAAGTGACACTTGATTACGTTCTCGACAACATCGTTATCCGTGGCACGGTCAATGAAGTCGTGGATCGAATCCTGGCGATGCACGAGATCATCGGCGATTTCGGCACCCTGCTGTACTGCGGCAAAGACTGGACCGACCAGGCGCTGGGGCGCCGGTCGATGGAGTTGATGGCGGAGAAGGTGCTTCCCGCCGTCAATGCCGCGATCGGAAAGCGTTAGGAAACAGGCTCGGGTTCCGCCGCTCCGGCAGCCTTAGTCGAGTTTCACCTTCCGCTCGTAGAAGGTCCAAAGCAGTTTTGCCAGTCGCGGGTTGAAGGTGGCTTCGGCGCAGTCGCGCGCCTCGGACTCCGACAACGGGATGGCGCCGCCCATGATCTCCGCTTGAAGCTGGATCTGCGCATTTTCTTCGAGGAACGTGCATGCGAAAAATGCCTCCTCCTCGGTGGAGGCGGCCACCACGCTGCCGTGGCCGCGCATCTGCGCCACCACGTGTGTGCCGAGCGCGCGCGACAGGTTGGCGGCCTGGTCGTCGTTCATGACGAGGCGCGGATTGTTCCAGGTCGGCACGCCGGTGCAAAGAAACGATCCGTGCAGGAACACCGGCTTCAGCGGCTTGTCGGCGATGGCCAGCGCGCGAGCGTGTGGTGCGTGCAGATGACAGACGCACATCGCATCCGGACGGGATCAGCCCGCCGGGATGATCGATGATGGTGCCGTCGATGTTGTATTTGAAAATTTGCTCGGGCCGAACCGTCGTCTTTTCCGTGCTGGCGCCGGGGCTGATGAAGCAAATGTCGGTGCCGGGTACACGGATCGACACATGGCCGAACATTCCGATCGTGCCTTGCATGTTCAGCATGCGCGTCAGCGTTGCCGTCTTCTCGCGCAAAGTCTTTTCGTCGCTCATGAAGCAGAAAACTCCGTCGGGTTCACTTGTGGTGGATCGTTAAAGCGTATTGGCCATGCCGGCGCGTTGAATGAGTGCGCCCCAGCGGCCGATTTCCGAGGCCAGAAACTTCTGCAACTCGGGCGGCGGCGGGCTTTTCACCGGGATGGTGCCGAGCCGGATCATCAGCGCCTGCACGTCGGGCGCTTGCGCGGCCGTCGAAAGCTCAGCGCTGAGCCTGTCGATCACAGGCTTGGGCGTTGCCGCCGGCGCCAAAAACAACGTCCAGCCGACCGCATCGAAGCCGGGCACGCCGGCCTCGGCAATGGTCGGAACATCGGGCAGCGCGGGCACCCGTTCCGTTGACGTAACGCCAAGGGCGTGCACCTTGCCGCCATTGATCTGGCCGATCACGGCGCCCACGTCGCCGAACATCAGGGCAAGATGGCCGGCCATGACGTCGTTGAGAGCGGGCGGCGCTCCGCGATAGGCAACGCCATTCATCTTGGTGTCGGTCCTCGCCTGGAACAGCTCGGCGGCGAGATGGATCGCCGATCCTGCGCCGCCGTGCCCGAAATTGATCTGGCCCGGCTTCTGCTTCAACAGTGATATCAGGTCAGCGACCGATTGGGCCGGCACGCTGGGGTTCACAACCAGTGCGAGAGGGGTGCGGAATGTCAGCGATATGGGCTGCAGGTCCTTGAGCGTATCGAAGGGCAACGCCTTGAATTGGGTGGGATTGGAGGCGATCGAACTCGCCGCGACGAGCAGTGTGAGCCCATCGGGCGCCGCCTTGGCGACGCTGCCTGTCGCCAGCGCGCCGCTGGCACCCGCGCGATTCTCGACCACAACGGGCTTGCCGAGTTGTTCTTGCAGCCTCACGGCCATGGCGCGCGCGACAACGTCGAGGCTGCCTCCGGGTGGAAAAGAGACGACCAGAGTCACCGGCCCGGAGGGATAGTCGTCGGCCATGACCCTGGACCCAAGCTGCGCCGTCATGCCCGCGAGCATTGGCGCGAAAAGCATTGATCGTCGTGTCAGCATCCTATCCTCCCGTTCCTGCCGCGCCATCGAGGGCGCGGTTCAGGTCTGTCGATCCGCCGCCCGAACCCTTCGGATTCGGTCGGGACGATTATGCGTTGTCGGAACCGCTTTGGTTCAATCTCTCGTCGTTGTTGTGTCCCAGGCGCGGACCTAACGTTTTGATCTTGGGGCGTACTCCATCGAACGAAACCGGCAGCCCCGTCAGGGTGACGCCGGTGTCGGGGACCTCCTGGAGAATTCCAAGCGCCGCGATTTGCGGATCGCGAAGCATTTCCGGGATGGTGTTGACCGGCGCGCAGGGCACGCCGGCCTTCGTCAGCGTGTCGATCCAGGTCTGGCGCTGCTGTGTCGCAATCACATCCGCGATCGACGCGATCAAAGTCTTGCGGTTCTCGATCCGGGCGCGGTTGCCGTTGAAGCGCGGGTCTGTGATCCATTCCGATTTGCCAAGCGCGCCACAAAGCCGCTCGAAAAGCCGGTTGTTGCCCGCCGCGATCAGCAGCGAGCCATCGGCGGCGTCGAAGGTCTGATAGGGCACGAGGTGGGGGTGCGCGGTGCCAAGGCGTTGCGGCACGCGTCCCTCATTGAGAAAACCGGCGATGTGCGGGCCGGCCCACCCAAGGGCCGTTTCCAGAAGCGACGTGTTGACGATGCCGCCCTTGCCGGTGATCTCGCGGTGGTGAAGCGCGGACAGCGCGCCGATCACTGTCCACATCGCGGTGCCGACATCGACCACGGACACGCCGAGCCGCGCCGGAGGACCGTCGGGATTACCGTTGATGCTGAGAATGCCGCTGAATGCCTGAGCAACGGGTTCAAAGGCCGGCAACGACCGCATCGGGCCCTTTTTTCCGAAGCCGGAAATCTCGCAATAGATGAGACGCGGATGCCGCCCGCACACTGTTGCACCGTCGATGCCAAGCGAGTCGACCACACCGGGCCGCATGTTGTGAATCAGGATGTCGGCGGTCTTGAGCAGTTCGTGCAGCTTTTCGACGCCGGCTGCGCTTTTCAGGTCGAGCGTGACGGACGACTTGTTGCGATTGATGTCGAGGAAGTGCAGCGAATCGCCGTGCTTGAAAGCAGCGCCCATGTGGCGCGCGTCGTCCCCGAGTTCGGGCTTCTCGACCTTGATGACGTCGGCGCCGAGATCGGCGAGAATCGCCGACGCATAGGGGCCGGCCAACACTTGCCCGATTTCAATGACCCGGATGCGGTCGAGCATCCCACCCTCATGCTAAAAACCGACGACTTGTAACCATAGTACCATCTTTGGTACTTTGAAAGCCTGCTGGCCGAGAGGCTGTTTGGCGGCGGCGCCTCGATCCGGCGGCTTGGGGGACCGGGCGCCGGCGCAAGAAAAACGCCCCCATCGGGAGGCCCGGACGTGAGTGAATTTCAGTTCAAGCTGAGCGACGAGCAGCGCCGGTTGGCGGCGGACGTCCGCGCTGTCGTTCAGAACGAATTCAAGCCGCGCAGCCAGACGTTCATGGACGGGGCGTTTCCCTGGCCGAATATCCGCCGCCTCGCCGAGATGGGCATTCTCGGCATGGCGGTGCCCAGAGCTTACGGCGGGATGGAACTGGGCGTCTTCGACACGGCGCTCGTCCTGGAGGAGATTGCCAAGGGTTGTTACGTCACCGCGATGGCGGTGCTGGGCGAGGTCGGAACCCAGACGCGTATCATCGCCACCTATGCGCCCGAGGCGGTGAAGCAGCGCCTGCTGCCGGGCGTGGCCCGTGGCGAACACCTGCTGTCGATCTGTATGACGGAGCCGCATGCCGGCACCGATGTCGCTGCCTACAAAACCAATGTCGAACTGCGCGGCAGCTCGCTGGTGTTGAACGGCGAAAAATCTCTGGTCAGCCGCGCGGAGGAGGCCAGCGCCTTTGTGGTGTTCGCGCGCGTGAATGGGCAGGAGGGCCGCGACGGGATCGGCTGCGTTCTGGTCGATAAGCACGCGCCGGGCTTGGTACATGCCAATCGCTCCCACAGCATGGGCGGCGAGTTTCTCCACACCATCCGCTTCGAGAACTGCGAACTGCCAACGGAAAACCTTCTGCTCGGGTCGGGCAGCCTCAAGAAACTGCTGTCCGCCTTCAATACTCAACGCTGCCTCAACCCGGCGATTTCGCTTGGGCTCGCGGAGGGCGCGTTCGCGGAAGCGTTATCCTATGCGCAGAATCGCACGGCATTCGGCCGCCGGATCGGCGAATTTCAGGGGTTGCGTTGGAAACTCGCCGACATGTGGCGTGAGATCGAGGCGGCGCGGGGACTTCTCTACCGTGCGTGCGCCGGTGCCAATCCGTTTCCCGATCCTCTGCTGGCGGCCACCGCCAAGATTTTCTGCAACGAAATGTCGGTGCGCGTGACCAGCGAAGCGATCCAGGTGTTCGGTGGCTATGGCTTCACGGACGAATATCCGGTGTCGCGCATGTATCGCGCGGCACGCTATGGCAGCCTCGGCGGCGGCACGTCCGAAACTCTGCGGGATTTGATCGGCAAACGGCTCATGGCCGAGGAAGATATTGACGGGATATTCGATCTCGCGGAGTCCTGATGGCCGGCTCAAAGAGAGTGCTGCGCAAGTCCGGAGCGCCGGGGAAGGCCGCCGGCCCGAAAGCGGTGCGGCATCGGCTCGACCCCGAGGGCGACCGCATCGCTCTCTATCTGCGTTTGACCGGCATTCTGCGGAGCCGGATCGAAAACGGCGAATGGGCCAAGGGCGAACGTCTTCCGAGCATCGAACTGCTGTGCAAGGAGTACGACCTAGCGCGCAACACGGTGCGTCAGGCGCTTCAGCTTTTGAAGTCCGATGGACTGATTGGCGGAGGCCGCGGGATCGGTACCGTCGTTCTCGCCGCCTCGCGCAGAAAACTCGCCGGTCGGGATCTGAAGGACGCGATCAGCGATCCGCTCAATCTCGGCGCCGACCAGAGCATCGAGGTGTTGAAGCGGCGCCGGAACGCCAGCGTGCCGGATGGGCTTCGCGGTGGCCTGCCAGCCTATGACGCCTACACGGAGTTGCGAAAGATTCACCGCTTTCGCGGCCAGCCCTTCGCGCTCATGGATATCTTTATCGCGTCGCCGGTCTACGACCGCTTTCCGAAAGGACAGGATGGCTCGATCAAGGTGGCGCGTCTGCTGCGCGATTGCGGCGTCCGGGTTGCGCAATCGCGCCTGGAAATCACGACAAGACATCCCGATCCGGAGATGGCGGAACTGCTCGGATACTCGATGACCGGCTCGCTGGTCTGCATGCGGCGTTGGCGGACCGACGCCCAGGGCCGCATCGTGACCGCGGGCACCTATCTCTATCGAGGCGATCTGTTCGTTCTCGATATCAGTGAGCCGTTTGCCGGCCTCGGCCCGAGCCGTACGGATTTCGTGCCTCGCGTCCGCAAGCGCTAAACCCGCTCTCGGGAGCCAATTGGAATTGTCGTCTGCGAGGATCGCACCACGCGGCGGTCTCAGGCGATGGCCAGTGTCTGCGAGCGCACGATCTCAACCTGGTCGCCGACGACATCGCGAGCCAACGCTGCATTGCGGGCCTGGTCCTTGGCGGGGCCGATGATGACCCGCACCAGGGGCAGGGCGCTGCGATCCGTGAACAGGCGAATGTGACGGTCGATCTTTCCGTTGAACTCGCAGGGGAAGTGGGATTTCAGCAGCGTCGATCGATAGCCCGAAGCGCTTTTCATTTGCTCATCCCCCAATTGCGAGAGGGGCATGGATACCAGTCTGATTTCAGTTTCCTCCTCGAAGCCCTGACGCTTGGTCGTTGTCGCGCCTTTTACAAACGGCAGGTGCATTCCGCCGACCGGAAAGTCCGGGCCAGCCAGCGCCTCGGCCACGAAGTTCGCGGCATGGCCAACGAGTTCGCCGAAATGAGGCGGCATCGAGCCACGGCCCTTATAATAGTGGGCGGTGCAGAGGCCAACGAACAGGAACTGATAGGCTTGGCGCTCTTCTTACACCAACGCTTCAAAGCGCCGGGTGTCGAAGACGAGACAATAACTTTCATGCGGGCCGCCGCCGTAGCCACGCCATTGGCTGGGCAGTCCATTGTCTTCGACAAATCCATCGGGCTCGTGCGAGCAAAAGCTGGCGACAAAGCAAGGGTAGAGACTGTCCCGCAGCGGCGTACCGACTGTCGCTTGGTAAAGTGTGCCCATCACTCGCGTGCCGAGCAGGCGTGCCGCGTGGACCACGCCCCCATGGCGACGCACCGTGTCTGATTCCCAAATGCCCCGCCGGGCAAACGTCTCCACCACCTGGATTAAACGCTCGCCCATTTCCGCGGCCAGCGTCGGACGCATCTGCTGAAATTCTCGGGCATCGTTCAGGTCGTCGAAATAGGTGCCCCACAACGTATTGTTCCGGACGATGCTCCGGAACGCATATTCGCCGGTGTAGTGATAAAGTCGCGGATGGCTCTCCGCGATACTCGGCGTGTCTGATGCGAAAAAAGGCAGTTCAGCGGGCATGCCCGCTGTCTAACGTGACCCGGATGGCCAACTCAAGCGGGGGTGGGGGCGAGGCAAGAGGCAACCCGCTTTCGCGGGCGTGCATTCCGGGCCCGATGGAACCTCAAAAGAAGCGAGAAAAGTCTATCCGTGGGTTCGGGCGTCGGGACGATCAAGTGGCGCCCACGTTTTCAGTCCGGCCGCCCCTGCTTTTGTGATCACCAAATCCTGGGCAACCCAGTCCAGAGAGGCCAAACCAAGTGCCGTCAGGGCAGCCTGGACCGGAAGCGGGATCGTATGGGCCGCGAGCCGGCCGCGTTGTTTCAATGCATCCCAATGGTCGTGCAATTCATTCAGATTAAAGGCGAGCAAATCAAATCCCTCCGTTGAGCGGACAGGATCAGATTCGCCAGCAACCTCCAACTATCGATACATGCACCAGCGATTGCGCCGGAATAAAGCCGCAACTCAAAGGTTGGATGGAGCCGGTTCGATTCTGCAAGACGAGCAAAGCAGCAATACCTATACCCTTTGATTTCGGCCCTAAGCGTGCCCGTTCCGTATCTCGATATCCAGGAGGATGTGTTGGCTCTCGACGCTAAAGAATTGAAGAAATTGCGGCGCATTGTTGCACTTGCGGAAAATCTGATTGCATCGAGTCCGAAGCCGAAGCGTGGCCGTCCCGCGCTGCCAAAGGGGGACGAGAAGAAGCGCGCGTCCGGTAAGCGCGTTCGGCGTACCGGCCGCGAACTTGCTCAGTTCCGCAAGATGCTCAAGGCGGAACGAAAGAAGGGGGTCTCCGTCTCGCAGCTTGCGCGCCAGCACGGCATCAGCACTGCCTACATCTACATGCTGCCTTGAGATCGATTGGTTGTCGCGGCGGGATACACTCCCTTGTGGGCGCGAGCACTCCGCTTTGCGGAGAAGGTCGTCCGGTGGCTCTACTATCGGAGCAGCCGGGAGACGCTTCCCGTGCAACGCCGAAAAAGGGCCGCAACCGCCTGAGGCGGGAAAACGAAGCTGCGCTGTTCGCACATCCGCCGCTCGTAGACATCCTCGAACGATTTCTTCAAAGCGGGGAAGCTGTCCTCGTCGTCAACCCGAATGAGTTGAAGCGGCAGTTCGATCGCCAGATTGAAGCTGGCCACCATGTTTTCGTGATAGCGGCGGGCTTCGGGCATCGTCGAGAATGTCTTGAACTCGATGCCGCCGGCGGTTCCTTGCAGAACGCCAAACAGGCCGTCGCGCACCTGCACGGGTTTTGACAACACGAGGAAATAGAGCATCGCGTTTATGTCCTGCTCGATTCACAGCCGCTCCTATCCCAAGCAGTTTTTATGCCGCGGCGCTGGGCTGGGCACGAATCAGCCGCCCAAAAAATATGCAGCACGCTGTCGCTTGTGACAGCGCGGGGATCAGGCGCCCGAACGTCAACCCTTGCATTTCTTTGCTGCGATATTCGTCCAAGCAATGGCGAAGGCCAAGCTCGCGCTGCAGGGACTCTATGCGGTCGGCATCTGCGGCGATGCGTTCGCGGCCTATGTCCGCAAGCGCTACGACGACTACGGGGTGATGATCCGCGAGTCCAACATCAAGGCGCAGTAGGCGCCGCTACGAACGCCAGCGGCCGAAGTGTATCTCGGCCCGCCGCACGATCTCGTTCAGCACGATCGCCATACCTGCCAGCACCGAGACAAGCGCCAGCAGCATGGTCGGATTGAACGACTGGGTGAACAGCTGCGTGTAATAGCCGATCCCGGCGGTGGACACGTAGAGCTCCGCCAGCAGCACGCCCAGCAGCACGCCGGTCATGCCGAGCCGCATCCCGGCGAAGAACGACGGGATCATGTGCGGGAAGATCACCCAGCGGAAAATCTGCCAGCGGCTCGCGCCCATCGAGTGCGCCGCCGTCATCAGAATGGGTTTGATGTTCTGCACGCCGGCGACGATGGTGACGATGATCGGAAACATGCCGTGGGTCACGCCGAAGGCGATCTTCGACGGCGGCCCGATGCCGAAATACAGGATGAACAGCGGCAGGATGGTGATTTGCGGAATGCCGTAGAGCAGCAGGATGATCGGCATTCCGGTGCGGTTGGCGAAGCGCGAAAGTCCGACCGAGAGTCCCACCACCAGGCCGATCACCACCGAAATGGCAAACGCCACCCCCAGCTCCCACAGCGTGATCCGAAGCGCCGCCGGAACGCCCTTGGTGGCGAACAACTCGCCGAGCGAGGCCACCACCTTGGATGGCGGGCTGAGAAACGCCGGATCGATCCACCAGCGCGCGGCAATTTCCCAGGCCAGAAACATTCCCGCCACGACGGCGGGCCGCGCCAGTCCGGGATGGCGCAGCAGCGTACGCTTGAGTGCGGCTCCGCTCATCGGCGTTTGGCCCGGCGTTCGAGCGCGCTGACGGCGGTGTTGAGAAACGCGGCGATCACAACGACGAAGCTGATGTAAGCGAACATGCGGGCGGTTTCCATCGCCTCGGCCAGATGGACGATGCGGTGGCCGAGCCCCTCCAGCGATGCGATGGTTTCGCTGCCCAGGATCGACAACAGCGCCACGGTGAAGCCGATACGCAGGCCGGTTAGGATCACCGGGAAAGCCGCCGGGAGCAGCACGTAGCGGAACATCTGCACATCGGAGGCGCCCATCGAGCGGGCCGCGGTGATGAAGATTTTGTCGACGTAGCCGAAGCCCGCGATGGTGTTCAGCACGATCGGGAAAAAGCTGATGCTGGTGCCGATCGCGATTTTCGAGCCTTCGCCGAGTCCGAAGAACAGCACGTAGAGCGGCAGGAACAGGATGATAGGCACCGAATAGAGGCTGGCGATCAGCGGCTCGAACACCTTGATGAGATATTGCGAGCGGCTGATCAGGTAGCCGATGCTCACGCCGGTGGTGCAGGAGATGGTGAACGCCACCGCCAGCTCGGTCAGAGTGACCCGCAGATCGGGCAGGAATTCGCCCGAGGCGATGATGTCCTTCAATTCGGTCCACACGTTGACCGGATTGGGCAGCAGGATGCGGCTGATGCCCCAATAGGCCGTCCCGAGGTACCAGAGCAGGATCACGCCGAACAGAAACCCGATCTGCACCGCGCGGCTGGCGATCTTGTCCCGCCGGTCGTGCTTTGGGCTCATGGAGCGGCGCCCATCGCCGCCGATTGATCGACGGTCTTGCGGATCTCTTCGTGCAGCAGTTCGTAGAGCGAGTTGCGCAGCTTCGCGAATTTCTCCGTGGTGACGAAGGCGGGTTTGCGCGGATGCGGCTCGTCGATCGCGATGATTTCCTTGATGCGGCCCGGCCGCGCCGAGAACACCGCCACGCGGTCGGCGAGGAACACCGCCTCGCCGAGCGAATGGGTGACGAACACGATGGTCTTCTCGGTCCGCGAAAGCAGCACCGACAGGTCCTCGCCGAGCACCATGCGGGTCTGCTCGTCCAGCGCGCCGAACGGCTCGTCCATCAAGAGTGTGCCGGTCTCCAGGCTCAGCGCCCGCGCCAGCGCCGCGCGCTGGCGCATGCCGCCGGACAGTTGCGCCGGGTAGTGGCTCATGAAACCTTTGAGGCCGACCGCCTCCAGCGCCTTCCGCGCGCGGGGCTCCTGCTCGGACTTCGGCACGCCCTGGAAGACCATGCCGAGCTTGATGTTCTCGATGATCGTGCACCAGGGAAACAGCGCGTTCTCCTGGAACACAAAGGCGATGTCGTGGGGAAGCGGGCCGCGCACCGGCTTGTCGTGAACCGCGACGGCGCCGGTGGTCGGCGTCAGCAGGCCGCCGATCATGTTAAGCAGGGTGCTCTTGCCGCAGCCGCTTGGCCCGATCAGGCACATCAATTCGCCGCGGACGATGTCGAGCGAGGTGTTCTGCAACGCTTGCACGAATTGCGCGTCGCCCGGCTCGCCGAACTGATGCGAGACGTCCCTGACCCGAATGGCTGTGCTGTCCGCGCTCATTTCGGCAGATAGGCTTCGGTCAGCAGTTTCGACATGTCGGGCTTTTCCGGCAGGAGCTTGATATCGACGAACGAGGCGGCCAGCACATCCAGCGCCTTCGGCTCGAAATGCCCGGTGCTGCTGAAGATCGGCATGGTGTCGTTGTAGCCTTCGGTGGCGACCGCCTTCGACACGCCGGTTTTCTCCGCGGCGATGGCGATGGCCTTGTCCTTGTTGTCGCGCATGAAGCGGATCGTCTCCATCCAGCCGGCGAGGAAGGCTTTGAGCCCCTCCGGGTTGCTCTGGATCAGCTTGTCGCTGGCGTAGATGACATGGACGTGGAAGTCCTTCACGCTGTCGCCGAATTTCACCAGAATGCGGGCGCTGCCTTCCTCGACGACGTTATAAACAGAGACGCTGTCGGTGGTGACGCCTTCGACCTGTTTGGTCTTGAGCGCGGCGACCTGCGCCGCGGCGGCGCCCAGCGGCACGATCTTGATGCCGTCCGCACCCCATCCCTTCGAGCGGGCAAGCTGCATCGTCAGCCAGTAGGTCAGCGAGCCCGCAGTGGAGACGCTGACCTTCTTGTCCTTGAGATCGTCCGCGGTTTTGATCGGGCCGTCCTTGAGCACCATCAGCATGATGGTGTTCGGCGCGTTGGCGAGCGCCGCTACGGCCTTCATCGGGGTGCCCTTTACGATGGTGGCGAAGGCTGGGCCGCCGCCGAGCGCGATGTCGACGCCGTCGGCGGTCAACGCCTGCATCATTCTGGCGTCGCCGCCGAACGAACTGATTTCCACGTCGAGGCCGCGATTCTTGAAGATGCCGGTGTCGACGCCGATGTCGGCCGGAACGAAGGCGAATTGATTGGGCTGCGCCTTGCCGACGCGAAGCTTGGTCTGGGCGCTGGCGGCGCCGCAGGCTAGCATCGAGATCGCGATTGCGGCGATGGCCAGAGCAACGACGTCATTCCGGGGCGCGCTGAAGGCGCGAGCCCGGAATCCACATGCATGCTCCGTCGATGACTCTGGATTCCGGGCCCGGCGCTGCGCGCTGTCCCGGAATGACAACCGAGCGTTTTGCGACGGCCCAGTCGGAATCATCGGTGGCTCTTCCCTTTGGCCTTCTTGGTCTTCTTGGCCCGCTTGGTCTTCTTGGCGGCCTTTGGCTTGACCTGCGCCGTTGGCTTCGCCTTGGAAGCCGATCCTAGCCGCTTTCGCAGCAGTTTGGTCGCGGCTTCATCGAGCGACAGATTGCCTCGGAGCGCTACCCCGTAGAGTTTGCGGGCGGCCGCCGCGGAAATGAAGCCCTCCGCGACATCGTTGGCGACGATCGCCGCGTCGCGGTCCTGCGGACGGCCCCAGCCGCCGCCGCCGCCGGTGCGCACGATCGCCTCGGAACCGATCGGCACCGGAATATGGCTGCCGCCCCGCATGGTGAACTGCTTTTCGCCCGGCAGCTTCAGCAGATAGCCGCCCGGCTCTCCGGGCGTGCCGCCGCGGATGCCCCACGGCGGACGCTTGCTGCGCCGGGGCATCTCGAAGTTCCACTTGCCTTCGACCAGGTTGCGCACGCGCACGTCGATGCCCAGGCCGCCGCGGTATTTGCCGGCGCCGCAGGAGTCCGGCCGCAGCTCGCGGCTCTCGATCACCACCGGGCATTTCAGCTCGATGCCCTCGATCGAGCCGTTGCGCACGTCGCCCTGGCACACCGAAACGGTGCCGGACTCGCCATCCTCGAACGGACGGCCGCCCCATCCGCCGCCTTCGATGCTCTGCACCACGAAGCGGCGTTTGGTCTTGGGATGGGTGCCGAAGAATACCACCGCTCCGCCGAGCAACGCATGATGGCCGGCCGGCACCCGGTCCGGCATCGCCTTGGCCAACGCGCCGACGATGCAGTCCACCACTGTCGGCACGATGCCGCTCCATCCCGACATCGGCGCGGGGAAGCGCGCCATCATGATGTTGCCTTCGGGGATGACGACATCGAGCGCGCGGAACGAGCCTTCGTTGACCGGATCGAGCGGCCCCGTCAGCGCCTTGTAGGCGACGCGGGCGCCGGCATAGGTGCGCGAGTTGATCGCGGCCTTGCGCTCGGCCGAGCAGCCGGACAGGTCGATGATCATGGACCCGGATTTCACCGTGACCTTGACGTGGATCGGCACCTCTTCGCCCTTCAGCACGCCGTCGTCGTCGATCGAGGACGATGCCTCGTAGATGCCGTCGGGGAGCTTCGACACCACGTTGCGGCAGCGTTGCTCGGTCTCGTCGAAGATGTGGTCGATCGCCGCCAGCAGGGTTTCGCGGCCGTACTTGTCGAACAGCTCATCGAGCCGGCGTCCGCCGAGGCGGCAGGCCGCCATCTGCGATTTCATGTCGCCGAGCGAGGATTCCGGAAACCGGATGTTGTCTTTGATGACGCGGTAGAGCGGCTCGCTGAGCTTGCCCTCCTCGTAAATCTTGAGCTGGTCGAGCTGCAGCCCTTCCAGCCACGGATCGGCGACGGTGGCGCCCGCGCCGAAGCCGGTCGAACTGCCGCCGACGTCGATCCAGTGCGCGCGCACCATCAGGAACATCAGCAGCTCGCCCTTGTAGAAATAGGGCATGTAGATGACGACGTTGTTGAGATGCTGGCCGGCGACCGCCTGGTGGTTGGTGATGATGACGTCGCCCGGCTTGAAGCCGTCCTTGCCGTAGCGCTGCAAGCCATCGACGACCAGCACGCCGAGATCGGCGACGAAATGCGAGACGCCGCCGACGTTCTGCGAAATCAGTTCGCCCTTGGTGTTGAGCAGCGCGGTGCAATAGTCGCGCACCTCGTAGATCATCATGTTGTAGGAGGTGCGCTGCAGGTCGGCCGCCATCTCGTTGGCGACGGCGGGCAGGGCGTTGCGGATCACCTCGAGCGTGACGGTATCGAGATTCATCGCACGGCTCCGAGGGTGATGATCAGTTCGCCGGACGGCGCCACCCGGCAGGTGTCGCGCTCGAACAGCACCGTGGTGGTGCCGTGCTCCTGGATCAGCGCCGGACCGGCGATCTCTGCGCCCGCGCCCAGTTGATCGCGGCGATAGACCTTCGCGGTCAGTGGCTCGCTGGCCGAGGTGAAATACGCCTGCCGCTCGCCGGTGGGCGCGGCCGCGCCCCCCGCCGTGACGCTTGGGAAGTTGAGCTTCGGCCGCTTGCCGATGGCGCCGAGTCGGATGTTGACCATTTCCACCGGCTCATCGGGCGAATGGTGGGCGTAGCGATGTTCGTAAAGCTGATCGAACGCGGTGCGGATCGCCTGGCGGTCGCCGCGCTTGAGTTGCTCCAGTTCGACCGGGACCGACAGCGTGAACTCCTGGCCTACATAGCGGATGTCGAGCTGGATCTGGAACACGGAGTTTGTGGCGTGGCGGAGGCTCTCTTTCGCCTCCTTCACCATCTCGTCGTGCACGGTGACAAGCTTGCCGAAATCGACGTTGGCCAGATCCGAATAGACGGTGCGGGTGAAGTCGTGGCGCTCGTCGGCCAGCAGCATGCCGAGTGCGGAGAAATGCGAGGGGAACAGCGGCACGATCACCGTCGGAATATAAAGCTCGCGCGCGATGGCGCAGACGTGCAGGGGGCCCGCGCCGCCGGACGCCACCAGCGCGAAGTCGCGGGGGTCGTAGCCCTTGGCGACGGACACCTCGCGCACCGCCAACGACATCTTGTTGATCGCAATCTCGACGATGGCTTGTGCCGCCGCGATGGTATCGAGCTTCAGCGGATCGGCGATCTTGCTCTTGATGCCGCGCTTGGCCCCCTCGGCGTCGAGCTTCATGGTGCCGCCGAGGAAATTGTCCGGATCGAGCCGGCCGAGCGCCACGTTGGCGTCGGTGATGGTCGCCTCGGTGCCGCCGCCGCGATAGCAGATCGGGCCGGGATCGGCGCCCGCGCTCTGCGGGCCGACCTTCAGCGCGCCGACGTCGTCGCGCCAGGCGATGCTGCCGCCGCCGGCGCCGACCTCGACCACGTCGATCATCGGCAGCATCACCGGATGGCCGCTGGCATAGCCGCCGACGTAGTAGCCGGGCGCCAGCGTCGGCTCGCCCTCGCGGATCAGGCTTGCCTTCGCGGTGGTGCCGCCCATGTCGAAGCAGATCACGTTGGGAAATCCGAGCGCGAGGCCGACCTGCGCCGAGGCGATGATGCCGCCGACTGGGCCGGACTCCATCATCGCCACCGGCTTCTCGGTCGCGACCTCCGGCGTCATCACGCCGCCGTTGGAGCGCATGATCGAAAGATCGCCCTTGAAGCCGATGCGGTTCAGGCTCGCCTTCAGGCCCTTCACATAGCCGCCGACCTTCGGGCCGATGTAGGCGTTCACCACTGTGGTCGACATGCGCTCGAACTCGCGATACTCGCGCAGGATGTCGTGCGACAGCGACAGGTACACGCCGGGCAGCGCCTTGCGGATCATCGCGCCGGCGATCCGCTCGTGCTCGGGATTGGCGTAGGCGTGCAGGAAGCACACCGCCACCGCCTCGATGCCTTCGTCCTTGAGCTCCTTGCAGGCAGCGGCCACGTTCGCCTTGTTCAGCGGCTCATGAACCTCGCCGGTGCCGAGCAGCCGCTCGGCGATTTCCATCGTGTGCCGGCGCGACACCAGCGGCTTGTGCCGGTGGAAAAACAGGTTGTAGGCCTCCGGCCGGTTGCCGCGGCCGATGATGTAGACGTCGCGGGTGCCGCGCGTCACCAGCAGCGCGGTCTTGGCGCCCTTGCGTTCGATCAGGGTGTTGATGGCGGTGGTCGAACCGTGGATTAGTTCGTCGATCTTGCCGGCGTCGATGCCGCTTTCCTTCAGGCAGTTGATCACGCCCTGGGTCAGTTTCGAGGGCGTGGTGAGGCTCTTGGCCTGGACGAAGGACTGGGTCTCGTCGTCGAACCCGATCAGGTCGGATCACGAGAACGTTTCCAACTCTGCTTGCTTGTTTTACCGCCCTGTTTCAGGGGCGCTGGCCTTCCCGGGTAAACTGCGCTTTTATCCGCGCGGCGGGATTTGACCCGCGGACCATATCTGCAATTTCGGAGCCGCTCAATGCCGGGAAGTTTTCGCCAGATCATCGACACGGCCGTCAAGGAAAAGCGGTTCCTGGTTGTCCCCGGCGCGCATGACGCGCTGAGCGCGCGGATCATCCAGCAGCTCGGTTTCGAGACCTATTTCATCGGCGGATTTCCGGCGGTCGGGGCGCGCTACGGCGTGCCCGACGTCGGCCTCAAGGGCTTCGGCGAGATCGCCGCCTGCGTGCGCGACATTATGGCCGCCTGCGATCTGCCGGTGTTCGTCGACGGCGACGATGGCTACGGCGATGTAAAGAACGTGGTCCACACCGTGCAGACCTACGAGCGCATGGGGGTGAGCGCGATCCTGATCGAGGACCAGCAATGGCCCAAGCGCTGCGGCCACATGGTTGGCAAGAAGGTCGTTCCGACCGAGATCGCCGAGGCCAAGATCCGCGCCGCCTGCTCGGAGCGGATCAATCCGGACACCTGGATTCTGGCGCGCACCGACGCGCGCGCGGTCTATGACATCGACGAGGCGATGCGCCGCGCGGAGCGCTACGTCCGCGCGGGCGCCGACGGCATCTTCATCGAAGCGCCGCAGAGCCTTGATGAGCTGAAGCGCATCGGGAAGATGTTCGACATTCCGCAAATCTGCAATCCGCTGATGGGCGGCCACACGCCGATCCTCAGCATGGATGAGCTCGGCGAACTCGGGTTCAACTGCGCGGTGCTCGGCCTCGACACCGTGATGCACGCGGCCAAGGCCATCGAGGCGGTGCTGCTCGACATGAAGTCCGGCAAGTTCGCGCTGCGCAACGCCGGGATGAAATTCGACGACTACAAGAAGGTCGTCGGCTACGACAAATGGGAAAGCATCGACGAGCGCTTTGCGCCGAAACAGTAGGCGCGCGGTCTCCTCGGTCATTCAATGGCATGATGCTGCAACGTCTTTCCGGGGAGCCTGCGCAAAACGATGGATGGCGGGGTCGAGCCCGGCCGTTCCGCGCGTCTGGCGGTTGTAAAATGCAGGTCTGCCGCTGGGCTCTCAACATAATGGCCAGGACGAGGCCCGGCCATGATGAAGAAATCAAATGCAGCTGATTTAAACGAGCGCAGGCTCGCGCGCCGGCGCCTTTGCCGGGGCCGGGTCCTTGAGGCCGAGGATGCGGCGTGCGTTGTCGTAGAAAAGCTTGTGCTTGTCCGCCTCCGACAGCTTCACGCTCTCCAGGAGCTTCAGGCAAGGCGCCGGATCCCAGCACGGGTAGTCGGTGCCGTACATCACGTTGTCGATGCCGTAATAGTCGATGGCGAACTGCATGCCCTCGGAGTGCGGGGACACGGTGTCGGTGTACATGCGCTTGAGGTATTCGCTGACCGGGCGGGGCAGCTTCGCGGCCTTGGAGTTCTTGTTCATGCGGCCCGACTGGTAGGGCAGCGCGCCGCCGGTGTGCGACATCACGATCTTGAGGTTCGGGTGGCGCTCCATGGTGCCCGAGAGGATCAGCCGCATCGCCGCCGTGCTGACCTCGATGACGCGGCCGAGGCTCAGGTGCAGCGCGCCGTCATAGCCGTCCGACAGCATGTCCTGGAAAATCACGTCGGTCGGATGCAGGAACAGCGGCAGTCCGAGCTTGGCGCAATGGGCGTAGAACGGCTGCAGCCGCTCGGCGTCGATGCGCGCATCCTCGCCGACGCTGCCGGGCAGGTTGACGCCCATCAGGCCGAGCCGGTTCACCGCGTCGTCCACAACCTCGATGGCGACGCGGGTGTCCTGCAGCGGCACCGCCGCGCTGGCCCACAGCCGGCCCGGATATATCTTCTGCGCGCCGGCCATCTCCTCGTTCCACATGATGGCGTAGTCGCGGCCTTCTTTGATCGGCATGTCCGAAAACGACACCGAGAACGGCCCGATCGAGCAGACCACATCGACCCGGTGGCCGAGGCTGTCCATGTATTCGAACTGCTTGTCGAGATCGAACCACTCGGCCCAGGAGTTCAAATGCTGGCCGCTGGTGTTGCGGCGCATGTAGTCATAGCCGCCGCGCTGATTGACCCGCGCCTTGGGGAAGCTCTCGCGCTTGCACAGCTTTTCGAAGATCGAGCGGGGCCACCAATGGAAATGCGAGTCGATAATGTGCATGAGAGGTGTCCTGCCTTTGGCCGCCGATTCAATGCATTGGGCTGGTTGCCTAAGTTTAAGGCCGGGCTTGTTCCGGGTCAACGTGCCGCGCACGCGCTGTTAGCGCACAATGAGAATGTCCCCTTTGTGCAAAGTGAGAATGTCCCCTTTTCGAGTTTGATTCGACGGGGCATTGATGGACAGGGGATTACTGACGATGAGCGCGTCGGAGCGCGAACGGGCGGGCGTCGTGCGT
>JAPLPD010000367.1 GCA_026400395.1 Alphaproteobacteria bacterium
AGCCGAGGAACGTCCGAGTCCGATTCACCCGCTGGGTGCGCCATGATCGCCTCGCTCGATCCAGGATAAGGTGCTGATGCCTATATCTGAATCGGCGTGAGCGTTGCGGAAATCAGAGCGTCATCCGGGGAATGCGGGTTTAAGCTCCCCTGGCGACAGTTGGCCGGCCCTCCCAGGCCATCTCCTTCCGTCGCGTGAGCGGACGCTCTCCCAAGCAACCCGCTCGGTCAGGGGTATTGCAGAGCCCGTGCCAACAGCGAAAATCGAATTGGGCCAGATGGTTAGCTGAAATCAACGGGGCGGCGGCACCGGCAGGATTGGCCTTTTGCAGGGGCTGACCCGGCAAAAACTACCGGGCGCAAGGCCCGGGGAAAGGTTCCGTTAACCATACCAACCTACCGTCGCGGTGAAGGGCCCGGCGTCGGCGCCCGCGGCCAGTTTTCAGTGCTAACGCCGTGAGCCGGCTCCGCATTCACAGCGATCGGGGTTTTTCCATCCATGGCAGACGCGAAGGCGGCGGCTCTCGACAGCGAGGCCGAAGTCGAAGAGGGCACGGAGGGCGCGGAGGGCGCTGCCGAAAAGCCCAAGTCGAAATTCTCGCTCAAGCTGCCGCCGATGAAGTTTCTCATCATCGGCGCCGCGGTGCTCGCGCTGGTTGGCGGCGGCGCCGGCGCCTATCTGATGTTCTTCTCGCACAAGAGCCCGCCGAAGGTCGAAACGCCGGCGGTCAAACCGGTGGTGTTCGTCGATTTGCCCGAGGTTCTGGTCAACCTCTCCAATCCGGGCTCCGAGCGGACGCAATACCTGAAGATCAAGGTCGTTCTGGAATTGCCCGAGCAGAAGATGATCGAGCAGATCACGCCGATCATGCCGCGCGTCATGGACGCGTTCCAAACCTATTTGCGCGAATTACGCCCGAGCGATCTCGATGGTTCGGCCGGCCTTTATCGGCTTAAGGAAGAGTTGACGCGCCGCGTCAACGTCTCGATCGCGCCATGCCGCATTAACGCCGTGCTGTTCAAGGAAATCATCGTTCAGTGACGTTTCCGCTTCAAAACATGAACCAACAATGAGCCAGCCGAAGGACCAGATTCAACAGGACGCCATTGCCGCGGAGTGGGGGCTGGCGCTCGATCCGGATTCGGCGACCGCGCTGGCGGCTGCGCCGACCACCGGCGGTGCCGGACCCGGCGTCGATCAGAACGCCGCGCAATGGGCGGCGGCGCCGTCCGACGACAACAAATTTTCGCAAGGCAAGGGCGGCACCGAGCGCGTGCTGAGCCAGGAGGAAATCGACAGCCTGCTCGGCTTCAGCCTCTCGGACGTATCGCTCAACGACAACTCTGGCATCCGCGCCATCATCGACTCCGCGATGGTCTCCTATGAGCGCTTGCCGATGCTGGAAATCGTCTTTGACCGGCTGGTCCGGCTGATGACGACATCCTTGCTCAATTTCACCTCGGACAACGTCGAGGTTTCGCTCGACCGCATCACCTCGGTGCGTTTCGGCGACTATCTCAATTCGATCCCGCTGCCCGCCATCCTTTCCGTGTTCAAGGCGGAGGAGTGGGACAACTTCGGGCTGATGACCGTCAACTCCGGCCTGATCTATTCGATCATCGACGTGTTGCTCGGCGGCCGCCGCGGCCAGACCGCGGTCCGCGTCGAGGGCCGCCCCTACACCACGATCGAGTCCAATCTCGTCAAGCGAATGATCGAGGTGGTGCTGGCCGACGCCGAACTCGCCTTCAAGCCGCTGTCGCCGGTGAAGTTCAACATCGACCGGATGGAAACCAATCCGCGCTTCGCCGCGATCTCGCGGCCGGCCAACGCGGCGATCCTGGTGCGGCTGCGCATCGACATGGAGGACCGCGGCGGTGAACTCGAACTGCTGCTGCCCTACGCGACGATCGAGCCGATCCGCGAAGTGCTGCTGCAGATGTTCATGGGCGAAAAGTTCGGCCGTGACCCGATCTGGGAGGGCCATCTCGCCACCGAAATCGGCCAGGCCGAGATCGCGGTCGACGCCGTGCTCTATGAGGCCAAACTGCCGCTGAAGCGGATGATGAACCTCGAAGTCGGCGACACGCTGATGCTGGAACTCAAGCCCGATGCCATGGTCCGCGTACGCTGCGGCGACGTGACGCTCAGCGAGGGCCGCATGGGGCGGTTCGGCGACCGCGTCGCCGTCCGTGTCGCCAAGCCGCTGCGCAAGCCGCACACCACCTTCGCCATGTTCGAGAAGGCCGACGAAGCCAACTCACGGATGGATGCGCAGTGATGAATATTCTTCCGCTGACGATCGAGAGTCTGGTCGCGATCCTGCTACTGTTGACGATCCTCTATTGCATCCGGCTCAACGAGCAGTTGCGGCGTCTCAAGGACGACGGCACGTCGATGCAGCAGACCATCGCCGAACTGATCACGGCGACCGAATCCGCCGAACGCGCCATCGCGGGGTTGAAGAACACCGTGCGCGAGGCCGACGAAACGCTGGGCGAGCGCCTCAAGGCGGCCGAGCGCTACAGCGTCGAGATGCGCCAGAACGCCACCGCCGGCGCCGAGGTCCTCAATCGGCTGTCGAGGATCGCAGGCGCGCGGCTGACACTCGCCGAGGCCGAAGAAGACAAGGCCGCGCCGCCGCCGGATGCCAAGTCGATCGTGGCCGCTGCGCAAGCCTTCGCTGAGCGGACACGCGCGCGGGTCAAGGGTCTCGCTGCATGACCAGTTGGCTTCGTGATTTCCGTCTGCTGCCAGTGGTGCTGATCGCGATCGGTTGCCTGTTCGTGCTCAAGACCTTCGGATTGCTGTTCGATGGGGGCTACACGCTGGGCCAGCGGATGGGCGGCGCCAACGGCGCGCTCGTCGTGACGACAGTGCCCGCCGCGCCAGTGACGCAGATGCGTTCGCCCGCGGTTCCGCTCGAAATGGCAGCCGCGCCGCGCCAAGGCTCCAAGACCTCCTGGATGCAGGAGATGTTCAATTATCCCGGCGACATCACCGGCTCGGTTCCCGCGCCCAAGCCCAAGGAGCCGGAGAAGAAGGAGCAGCCCGCGGTCGAGCTGGCGCCCGAAAGCAAGGCGGCGGCTGGTGTGGTCATCGCACAGGATCAACCGCGGTCGGCATCGGCCGGCGAGCGGGCCCTGCTCGAACGACTGCAGGAGCGCCGCCAGGAACTCGATGCGCGCACCCGCGAACTCGATCTGCGCGAGACCTTGCTCAAGGCGGCTGAAAAGAAGATGGAAGCCCCGCCGGCCGCCAAGGCCGAGGACGGCAAGGGGCCTGCCGGCGCGCCGGCCGCGCCGCGCAAGGAAGATGTCGAGAACGCCCGCTTCAAGGGTGTCGTCACCATGTACGAGACCATGAAGCCGAAGGAGGCAGCGAAGATTTTCGATCGCCTCGACATCCGGGTGCTGATCGAGTTGGCAACCCAGATCAAGCCGCAGATCATGTCGGCGATCATGGCGCAGATGTAGGCGGAGGCGGCCGAGCGCCTCACGGTCGAGATGGCGGTCAAGACCAGCGGCGACCGCACGCTCAATCCGACCAACCTTCCGAAAATTGAAGGCCGGTCGAACGGCGGCTGAGCCGCCCGCACGGCCTTAAAAGTTCACGCCGACCAATCCGCCGCAGGTTGAACTATCGCGCGCGATCCGCATTTGAGTTGGGCATGCGGCCGCCGGCCGATGCCTGCTGAGGAGACGGTCATGGTCGTTGGCATGCGGGGCGTGTTGGGGATTGGAGGGATGCTGGCGGTGGCCTGCGCTGGCCTTGCGCCGGCGCATGGCGCCGACGATCCCGATCTGGTCTTCAAACGCTCGACGGTCTTCAAATGGTTGAGCCCCAACGACAAGCTCGCCACCTACGGACTGGACGATCCGGAGGTCGAGGGGGTGGCGTGCCACTTCACCGTGCCGGAGAAGGGCGGCTTCAAGGGCTGGATCGGAGTCGCCGAGGAGGTGTCGGATATTTCTCTGGCCTGCCGTCAGATCGGCCCGATCCGATTTAAAGCCAAGTTCGAGCAGGGCGAAGACATGTTTCGCAAGCGCCGCTCGCTTCTGTTCAAGAAAATGCAGATCGTCCGCGGCTGCGACACCAAACGGAATGTGCTGGTCTACATGGTCTATACCGACCGCATCATCGAGGGATCGCCGAAGAACTCGACGTCGTCGGTCCCGATCATGCCCTGGGGCCAGAACGACCACATCCAGCGCTGCGCCGACTTCGTTGAGAATTGACCGCTTAAGCCACTGAAATCACAAACAATAGCGTTAACGTCGCCTTAAACGCCGTGGGCTAGGGTTGCCACGCGAGTTTGGTTGGACGCCGGCTGACGGCGTCCCCGTCAGCGTGTGCGTATGTCGAGTCCCACAAGTTTCCGCGTCCTGCTTGCCGCCTCCGGCCTGCTGCTGATGGCAGCGTGTCCGTCGGTTGCGCAGCCGATCCAGGGCGTGCGCGGCGAAGCCAGCGTCACCACGACCGGCGGCTACGCCCGCATTGTCATCCGTACCGCCGCCGACGTGGAGTCGCAGGTCCGCATGACCAGCGGCATCCTGGTGATCCAATTCCGCCAGCCGGTGAATGTCGCCGTCGACCGGCTCGGCTCCGCGGCCGGCGAATACATCGGCGCGGCACGGCGCGATCCGGACGGCCGCGCGTTGCGCTTTGCGCTGACGCAGAAGGTCAAGTTCAGCTCGATGGTGGCGGGCGACCGGCTGTTCGTCGATCTGATGCCCGAAGGCTGGACCGGCGAACCGCCCGGGTTGCCGCGCGAAGTGGTCGAGGACCTGGCCAAGCGCGCCAACGAAGCCGAGCGGCTGGTGCGGCAGCGGCAAGCGCAGGAAGAACAGAAAAAGATTCCCGCGGTTCGGGTGCGGGTGGCGGCGCAGCCGACATTCACGCGCTACATCTTCGAGTTGCCCGAGCTCACCGGCGTCACCGCCGAGCGCGGCAAGGACCAGTTGACGCTGACCTTCGCCAAGGCGCTGCGGTTCGATCTGTCGGACGCCAAGCTCGCGGTGGCCAAGGCGGTGGCCGGGGTCGACGCCGGTGGCAGCCTCGACACGCCCGAGGTGCAGTTCAAGTTTTCGCAGCAGGCGGATATCCGGACCTTCCGTGAGGACTTCAACTACGTCGTCGATGTGAGTCCGATCGACGCCAAATCGCCGCCGGTGGCCGGCGGGGGGATCAACCTGACCGGACCGCTGGTCGGCGTCGTCGCGCCGGAAACCATTCCGGCGAAGGCCAACGAGGCAAAAGCGCCGGACGCCAAAGCGCCAACCGCGCCGGCGGCGGCTCCCGCCGCGATGCCCAAGGCCGCGGAGAGCGAGCCGAGGCCGGCGGAGCCGCCGGCGCGCGCGCCGAAGTTCGATCCCAATCGTCCGGTGTCCGCCGAACTGCGGCGGCAGGGCGACAATCTGCGGCTGTTCTTCCCGTTTGCTGGACCGACGCCCGCCGCCGTGTTCCAACGCGCCGACACGCTGTGGCTGGTGTTCGACACCAACGCCGCGATCGACGTCGGCGCGCTGAGCAACGATCAGAGCAAGACCATCCGCAACGTCACGGTCACCCGCGAGGACGATGCTCAGGTGGTGCGGCTGAAGCTCGAGCGGCCCCGCCTCACCAGCGTCGAGCCGCAGGAATCCGGCTGGCTGGTGACGGTGGGCGAAGCGATGACGGGCGGCACCAAGCCGCTCATCGTCGCCCGCAACATCGTGGGGCCGGGCCGCACCAGCATCACCATCCCGTTCGACGAGCCGAACAAGGCGCACTGGCTCACCGACGCCGACTTGGGCGACACGCTACTCGTCATCACCGGGAGCGGACCGACGCGCGGCCTGGTCAAGGGCCAGGACTTCGTCGATCTTCGCGCGCTGCCGAGCGCCCACGGCATCGCGGTGCAGCCGTTCGCCGACGACCTCAAGGCCGATCTGTCGGTGGACAAGGTGGTCCTCGGCCGGCCGACCGGGCTGACGCTGTCGGATGCCGCCATGCCGCAGCAGGAGAAGGCGGCCCGCGCGGTGACCTTCGACACCAAGGCGTGGCAGCTCGACCGCGACGCCGACTACACCAAGCGGCAGTTCGAACTGGTCCAGGCCGCGGCGGAAGCGCCATTCACCACCCGCACCGCGTCGCGGCTCGACCTGGTGCGCTTCTATTTCGCCCGGCAAATGTATCCCGAGGCCAAGGCCGTGCTCGACAATGCCATCGCCGACGAGCGCCCGACCGCCGACGAGCCGGCGCCGCTGGTTTTGCGCGCGGCGGCCAATCTGATGCTCGGCCATGCCGATGCGGCGCAGAAGGACCTGATCAATCCCGTGGTCGGCAACCAGAACGACGCCCCGCTGTGGCGCGCGATGGTTCTGGTGCGCCAGGGCAAATGGCCGGAAGCCCACGACGCGTTCCGCACGGTCGACGGCGCGCTCGGCACGCTGCCGCTCGAACTGCAGCGCGTGGTGTTGAGGGACGCGCTGCGCACCTCGATCGAGATCGGCGATTTCGCCAACGCCGTCAGCCGGCTGAACGACTTCAAGATCATCGGCCTGTCGTCCGACGTCGAGCCTTCGGTGTCGGTGCTGACCGGCCGCCTCGCCGAAGGCGTCGGACGCACCCAGGACGCGATCACCGCCTATCGTTTCGCCGCGGCCTCGCACGACCGGCCGGCCGCGGCGCAGGGACGGCTGCGCGAAATCGCGCTGCGCTACTCGCTCGGCGAAACCAAGAAGCCGACCACCATCGGCGAGCTTGAACAGCTCACGACAGCGTGGCGCGGCGACGAGACCGAGGTTGAGGCGCTGCAGATGCTGGCGCGACTCTACACCGAGGAGGACCGCTACCGCGACGCGTTCCACGTCATGCGCGTGGCGCTGACCGCCTATCCGAACTCGCCGCTCACCCGCAACATCCAGACCGAGGCGGCCAAGACCTTCGACGGGCTGTTCCTCGCCGGCAAGGGCGACGCGCTGCCGGCGATCGACGCGCTGAGCCTGTTCTACGACTTCCGCGAACTGACTCCGATCGGCCGGCGCGGCGACGAGATGATCCGCAAGCTCGCCGAGCGGCTGGTGTCGGTCGATCTGCTCGACCAGGGCGCCGAGCTTCTGCAGTACCAGGTCGACAACCGCCTGCAGGGCGCGGCGCGCGCGCAGGTGGCGACACGGCTCGCGGTGATCTACCTGATGAACCACAAGCCGGAGAAGGCGCAGGCCGTGCTGCGCGCCACCCGCACCGCCGACCTCAGCAACGAGATTCGCGTGCCGCGGCTGATGATCGAGGCGCGCGCGCTGTCCGATATCGGCCGCCACGACTTCGCGCTCGACGTGATCGCCGGTCTCGAGGGCCGCGAGGCGGTGCGGCTGCGCGCCGACATCTATTGGACGTCGCGGCAGTGGCAGAAGGCGGCGGAGCACGTCGAACTGCTGTACGGTGATCGCTGAAAGAGCTTCGACCCGCTGACCGATGTTGAACGCGCCGACATGCTGCGCGCCGGCGTCGCCTATGCGCTGGCCGAGGACAAGATCGGCACCGCGCGGCTGCGCGACAAATACGCGGCCAAGATGACCGACGGACCGGAGGGCCGCGCGTTCGACGTGGTCACCGGCGGGCTCGGCGCCAGCAGCCCTGAATTCCGCGAAGTAGCGCGCATCGTCGCGTCCGGCGATACGCTGTCGGGCTTCCTGCGCGAATTGAAGGCGCGCTATCCGGAAATGTCGGGCGTGCTGCCCGATGCGGCGGGGCAGGCGGCAAAGCCGAAGGCCGATCTGGAGCCGACCGGCTCGGTCCGCAACAGGACGCCGAAGCGAGTGTCGGCGCGCTAGTTCGGTGTTATCCCATCAACATCATTGCCGGTCCTGACCCGGCAATCCATCGCTTCAAAAGCTTATTGCGTTGACGCAAGCCCGCGGGTGATGCGTGGCATGGCCAGGACCCTAGTCCTCACAAGGATCGAGATTTCTATTGGACCTTGATGTTCAGGGCCCTGATCAGCGCGCCATATTTGTCGCTTTCGCTTTTGATTTGCGCGGCGAATGCCTCGGGCGTTGACTGATAGGACTTTCCCGACAGCGTCGCGCGAAGCTTGGAGTCGAATGCCTTATCGGCGATGACCTCGTTCGTCGCAGCGCGCAACCGGTCGACGACTGCTCGCGGTGTTCCGACCGGCGCGAATAGGCCTTGCCACGATGAGAGCTCATACGACGGATAAAATTCTGAAACGCTCGGCACGCCTGGCAGTTCATCTATCGGAGCACGGCTCGCAACAGCGAGCGGACGCAACTGGCCAGATTGTATCATCGGGTAGACTCCGCCGCCGCCGAGGGTGAGGCTTGCGTCGCCGCTCACGACCCCGATGCCGGCTTGCGGCCCACCGCGATAGGGCACATGGTTGAGTTCGAACTGCGCTATTGTTTTGAGCATCTCCACCCCGAGATGCGATTGCGTGCCGTTGCCGAAAGAGGCGTAGAGAAGCGCCGGGTTCGAACGCTTCGCCAGCGCGACGAATTCAGGGAGGGTCTTCACTGGCAAAGCGCTACTAGTCACGAACGCGTAGTAATTATTGATCAGGGAGGCGATCGGGATCAGACTCTTGAACGGATCAAACGCATCGCTCGCGAAAAGGTGCGGATTGATAACGAACAGGCTATCGGGCCCAACCAGAAGCGTGTGGCCGTCGGGCGGAGAATTGGCGACCAGTTGCCCGGCGAGATTGCCGCCCGAGCCAGGCTTGTTCTCAACCACGACGGTTTGGCCGAGCTTTTCTTCGAGGCCGCGCGCGATCAGACGCGCAGTGACGTCGGCAGCGCCCCCTGGTGGAAGACCGAGAAGAAGATGAATTGAGCGGGTTGGGAAAGACTGAGCTGACGCCGCCAAGGTACCATAGGCGAGCGCCATGAATATGAAAGACAGTGCGATTGTGCGGCTAAGTTTCATTGTCCCAAGCCCCCGTCGAAATGTGTCATCACTTTCAGTGCCTGTAAAGCCAAGGTACAGCCAAGGTACATGTGGTCGTGACGCGACCATGTGAAACGTATCATCGCCGTTTCCGCGAAGGGTGACGGGTGCGGTGGGACGGTATGTGCAAGAATCTCCTGTTGGTTTCGGATAATGTTCAGCGATGCGGTAGGTCCTTGCAACAAAAGAGGCACAGCGACATGGCCAATCAACGCCAGATGCATTTGGCAGTATTCTGGCTCGGCACAGGAAACCATTCGGCTGGGTGGCGCATGCCAAATGCGGATTTCAGCAACAGCGAATGGTCGTTTGTCGAGGCTGGCGCACAGTTGGCCGAACGAGGCAAGTTCGACCTGTTTTTCGTGGGCGATGCAGTCACGATGCAACTCGACCTGCATCCGTCATTCATCACGCGGTTCGAGCCGACAACTTTGCTTGCCGGTTTGGCGCGTGTCACCAGCAAGATAGGGCTCGGCGCGACCGTTTCGACCAGTTTCAGCGAGCCGTATAACGTAGCGCGCGCGTTCTCCTCAATTGATCGCATGAGCAATGGGAGAGCCGCTTGGAATGTGGTCACCAGTACGATGGACGCGTCTGCGCTTAATTTCGGCGGGGATAGACTCAAAGACCATGATCTTCGCTATGAAATTGCCGAGGAGTTCGTCTATGTCGTGCGCGGGCTGTGGGACACCTGGGACGACGGCGCGCTTGTCGTGGATAGGCAACGTGGAATATTCGTCGATCCGAACAAGGTGCGGGACCTCGATCACAAGGGGCGATTTTTTTCGGTAAAGGGCGCTCTAAATATTGAAAGATGTCCCCAAGGGCATCCAATCATAATACAAGCGGGCGGCTCCGAGGCTGGTCAAGAGCTTTCGGCGCGCGTTGCAGATGTCGTCTTTTCGCCGATTAATGGCGATCTTGAATCGGCAAAAGCCAAATACGAAGGGCTAAAAGCCCGCTTGCCAAAATATGGGCGCGAGCGGAGGGACATGGCTATCCTGCCGGGTATCATGCCTGTGATCGGAGACAATGCTGAGCAGGCGCGTGACGAACTTGCGCAACTTCAAGAATGGCTGAAGGCGAACGACGAGACTGTACGCTCAGTTCTCACGAAACGGCTTGGACGCGATGTTTCCAGCTATGACTTGGACGCGCCGGTCCCGGATCTGCCTCAAACCAATCTTGGGCAAAGCTTTGCGCAGACTTTGTTGGACCGTGCGCGCCGGGAAAACATGACATTTCGCGATCTATACAACGTTGCAGCTGCGGCGCGAGGGCACTGGGCCGTGTGTGGCACAGCGGCTGAAGTTGCGGATATCTTGGAGGAATGGTTTGTCGCTGATGCAGCAGACGGGTTTATGATTTTGCCCGCGCATTTTCCGCGTTCCTTCGAGATATTCATCGAACGTGTCGTCCCGGAACTGCAGCGACGTGGATTGTTCAGGCGGGATTATTCCGGAACTACTCTTCGCGACCATCTGGGTCTGAGCCGTCCCTCGCCCAAAAAACCGGCGGGCTCTTCTCCGAGGCATTGATCGGCAAAACCAATCTGTGCAGCCGCAATTCCCCTGTGAGTCAAAGGCAGACGGGGATGCAGTCCGCCTCTGGTTCAATGTGCCTTGAGAAAGGGAGTGGAGACCGTGTCCGAATGTGCGTCGCCGGAGCAGGCCGCCGCTACCCCCCATAACTCTGCACCAGACTCCCCGCCACTAGACTCCAGCCGTCCACCAGCACGAAGAAGATCAGCTTGAACGGCAGCGACACCACCACCGGTGGCAGCATCATCATGCCCATCGACATCAGCACCGATGCCACCACGAGGTCGATGATCAGGAACGGCAGGAACAGCAGGAAGCCGATTTCGAAGGCGCGCTTCAATTCGGAAATCATGAAGGCCGGAATGAGGATGCGCAGCGAAACCTGCTCGGGCGACGCCGGCACCGCCTCCTTGGCAAGATCGTTGAACAGCTTGAGGTCCTTGTCGCGGACGTTCTTGAGCATGAACTCCTTGAACGGTCCCGACGCTCGCTCGAACGCCTGCTCCGCGGTGATCTCGTTGGCGACCATCGGCTTGATGCCGACGTCATAGGCGCGCTGGAACGCCGGCCCCATCACGAATGCGGTGAGAAACAGCGCCAGCGACACGATCACCGCGTTGGGTGGCGCGGTCGCGGTGCCGAGCGCGGTGCGCAACAGCGACAGCACCACCACGATCCGGGTGAACGAGGTCATCATCACCAGGATCGACGGCGCCAGCGACAGCACCGTGAGCAGCGCGATCAATTGGATCACGCGCTCGGTGAGGCCGGTGCCCTGGCCGAAGTTGATGCTGATGTCTTGAGCGTGCGCGGGCAGGGACATTAGAAGCGCTATCGCCACCCCCGTCGTGAGACGGACGCAGGCGGCGAACCCGCGTGACTTCAAGGCTTTCCTGGTCTGCTCAAAAGGCTTGCCATTTCCTGCTCGAGGTCGCCCTGGGGCTTGGGCTGGGCGTTGCCGCGCGGCTGCATGGCAGCCTTCGGAACGCCCGCCCGGACTTCGACAGTGGCCGTGACTCGCTGGGTTTCTGCAACCACCTTCTGCGCCGTCGGACGGCGCAGCGCCGCCTCCAGGCGTTGCGCCATTTCGGCGAGGCTTTGATCGGTCGCCTGCGGGGCGCTCATTTGCGGTGCGCTCATGGCGGCGGGCTGGGCCGCGGCGCGCTGGGGCTGGACCTGGACTTGCACCGGGCGAACAGCCACCGGC
Organism: Alphaproteobacteria bacterium; assembly: GCA_026400395.1. Classification (GTDB taxonomy): domain Bacteria; phylum Pseudomonadota; class Alphaproteobacteria; order Rhizobiales; family Xanthobacteraceae; genus Z2-YC6860. The sequence continues at coordinate 11,698 of JAPLPD010000367.1, forward strand.
TCGGCTGGCCGCGCGAGGTCTTCGGCCAGACCGGCCAGGGTGTCGATCGAGCGCACCGGACGGACCTCGGGGATCGGCGGGGCGGGAAGCACCGGCTCGACCGCCTGCCAGGCGTCGTCGGAGGGAATGCGGGGCGTCCGTTCGGCGCGCACCGGCTGCGCCATCACCGGCGCGGCGGCCGGAGCGGGTTCGGGTTGCAGCGGCCACGGGGTCGGATCGGCCATCGGCATGGCGCGGGGCGCGTCCGCGCCGCGGGGGGGCGGCGCATCGCGGGTCGCAACGGCTGCGCCGCGGACGATGTTGCTCTCGACCACGACGTCGCTCGGGCCGCCGATCATCAGCAGATGCTCGACGTTGTCGCGGCGGATGATGATGAGCTTGCGCCGCCCGTCGATGGCGGCGGAATCGATGACCGCCAGGCGGGGCTGCCGGCCGCGCGCGGCGGCGTCGATATGCGTGGCGCCGAACCGGCGCACCAGCCATGCGGCCGCCCCGATCAGCAGCAGCACGAACACGAACGCGATGATGAAATACACCGGAGTCGGTAGATCCAGGCCGAACACGCTCATGACGTCCCCTTGGCGCTTGAGGCGCTTACGGGCCGGTGGACGTCAAAGGTTAACGCCGCCGGCAAGAATTGCCGTCGAGAACATTAACAAAGAACTAACGCCTGATGGTGCTGCGAAGCCCACCGTCCCAATAATAACGATTCGTTTAATAAACGGCAGATTGATGGCAAACCCCGCGTTTCCCGTGGATTAACCATTCATTAACCATACACCCGGCAAAGTCTGCCGACCTTAACCGGTACCGAACCGCGGCCTGACCGTCATTGGGGCGATGAGACCGCGGTTTCGCGGAATCCAGGAGGGCTGAACTTGGCCATCACCGACCTGCCGCTGTTCTCCATGCTGCGCACCCGGATGCAATGGCATCAGGAGCGCCAGCGCCTGTTGGCGGAAAACGTCGCCAATTCTGACACCCCGAACTTCCGGCCGCGCGATCTGTCGCCGCTGCAATTCGGCCGCGGCATGCAAGCGCAGGCGTCGATCGGGCTCGACCGGACCGAATCCGGGCACATTACGTCATCGGATTCATCATCCAGCCAGTTCCAGACCTCGCGGTACGGCGGCTACGACGTGCGGCCCACCGGCAACGCGGTGAACCTGGAAGACGAGATGATCAAGGTCGCCGCCAACCAGATGGACTACCAGGCCGCGACGACGCTCTACACGCGCAGCCTCGGGCTGATCAAAACCGCCATCGGCAAGAGATGACCGCGATGCGCAACCGTGAAGGGGCCGAATCATGGATTTCCTGAAGTCGATCGCCATCGCGGCTTCGGGGCTGCGCGCGCAGGCGAGCCGCATGCGCGTCATCTCCGAGAACATCGCCAACGCCGACTCGACCGCCCCCAGCGCCGGAACCGAGCCTTACCGCCGCAAGATGACGACCTTTCAGAGCGAGATAGACCGCACGCTCGACGCCCGCATTGTCACGCTCGGCCGGATCAAGACCGATCCGTCCGAGTTCCGCGTCAAGCACGAGCCCAGTCATCCGGCCGCCGACGAGAACGGCAACGTCAAATATCCCAACGTCAGTTCGCTGGTTGAAATGACCGACCTGCGCGAGGCCCAGCGCTCCTACGAGGCCAACATCAATATCATCGGCGCCTCGCGCCGCATGATGCAACGCACGATCGAAATTCTCAAATCCTGATCTGGAGAGCGATGATGGCCACCCCGAGCATTGCCGCCAATGCCTACGCGAGCCTCGCCAAGCTGACCGATCCATCGGCCCTGACCAAGGGAGCCGCCGGCGCGGCGTCCGGCGGCGGGCAGAATTTCGGGGACATGCTCAAGAGCGCGGTCAGCGCGCTCAACAAGACGACGCAGAACTCCGACATGCAGACGCAGGCGGCGGCGGCCGGCAAGGCCAACATCGTCGATGTGGTGACGGCGGTGGCCGAATCCGAGGTTGCGATCGATACGCTGGTCTCGGTGCGCGACAAGATGATCTCCGCCTACGAAGAAATCATGAAGATGCCGATCTGATCGGACTTCCGGTTCGCAGGGTGCATCCGGCAACAACAATGCAGAGGTGGTGAGATGACCGGAGCGGAAGTGCTCGATGTGGCGAAGGATTCGATCTTCACGCTGGTGGTGGTGTCGAGCCCGCTGATGCTGGTCGGCCTCGCCGTCGGCGTTGCCATCTCGCTGTTCCAGGCGTTGACGCAGATCCAGGAAATGACCCTGGTGTTCGTGCCGAAAATTCTCGCGATCTTCGCCGCCATGCTGCTCGCGCTGCCTTTCATGGCCGACGCGCTGCAAAGCCACATGGCGCGTATCGCCGCCCGCATCATCGGCGGGTGAGGGCGTTGGCTCCGGCAAACAGGTAAGGGGCCATGCAGATCGACGTGTCGTTCCTGCCGCTGTTCGCCGCGCCGTTCCTGCTGAGTTTCGCGCGCATCGGCACGATGGTCATGCTGCTGCCGGGGCTCGGCGAACTCACCGTATCGCCGCGGGTGCGGCTTGCGATCGCGCTGGCGCTCACCGCGGTGATCATGCCGCTGCATCGGGGTGACTATCAGGTCGATCTGCGCGCCTTCGGGCCGGTGCTGATGACGCTTGGTCAGGAAATTCTGATCGGCATCGTGCTGGGTATGCTGTCCCGCCTGACCATCGCATCCCTGCAGATCGCCGGCTCCATTGTCGCCCAACAGATGGGCCTCGGCTTCGTCACCGCGGTCGATCCGACCCAGGGGCAGCAGGGCATGCTGGTCGGCAATTTTCTCGGCGTGCTCGGCATGACGCTGATCTTCGCGACTGACATGCATCATCTCGTGATCAGTGCGCTCAACGACAGCTACACGCTGTTCAAGCCCGGCGAAATGCCGCCGGTCGGCGACGTGGCCAGTCTATTCGGCACCACGGTCACCGGGACGTTCCGCATCGGCGTACAGCTTTCCGCGCCGTTCCTGGTGTTCGGGCTTTTGTTCAACCTGGGACTGGGCTTGCTGGCGCGGCTGATGCCGCAGATGCAGGTGTTCTTCGTCGGTATGCCGCTGTCGATCCTGGCGGGCTTCATGATTCTCACGCTCGTCCTCGGCGCGATGATGATGACGTTCCTGGACTACGTCGAAGGCGTGCTGCGCGTCATGTCTCCGGGCTCGTAGGGCGAGGGCGCTGTGGCTGACGAGCACGACTCAGATCGTTCAGAGGACCCAACACAGAAACGCCTCGATGAGGCGCACGAGCGCGGCGACGTCGTCAAGAGCCAGGAGGTCTCCACCTGGTTCGTGATCGGCGGCGGCGCGTTGATGATGGCCACGTTTTCCGGCTCGATGAGTTCCGGCCTGACCACCACGTTCCGCGGCATGCTCGCGAATGCGCATCAGATACCGATGGACGGCCGTGGCATCATCTCGATTGCGGCGCGGGTCGAGTGGGAGGTGCTGACCGCGATCGCGATGCCGCTCGGAGTGCTCGTGCTGGCAGCGCTCGCCGGTAACCTGATCCAGCATCGGCTGGTGTGGTCTGCCGACTCGATGAAGCCGAAGTTCTCCAAGATTTCGCCGCTGGCCGGCTTGAAGCGGATGATCTCAGCCCAGGCCCTTGCGAATTTTGTCAAAGGGCTGATCAAGCTCGGCGTGCTCGGCTCGGTGATGGTGGCGATGCTCTGGCCGCAGCGTAACCGGCTCGAAAGTCTCATCCAGACCGACATCCTCGGGACGCTCCTGATCACCCGCACGCTGTCGCTCGATCTGCTGACCATGGTTGTGGCGATCCTGTTTCTGGTCGCGGCCGCCGACTATGTGTTCCAATACCGGCAATGGTTCGATCGCCAGAAAATATCGCTGCGCGAGATGAAGGAGGAGTACAAGCAGAACGAAGGCGATCCGCTCGTAAAGGGCAAGATTCGCCAGTTGCGCCAGGCCCGGATGCGGAAGCGCATGATGGCGGCGGTGCCCAATGCCTCGGTCATCATCACCAACCCGACCCACTACGCCGTCGCGCTGCAATACGAACGCGGCATGGAGGCGCCGATCTGCGTTGCCAAGGGCGCCGATGCGATCGCGCTGAAAATCCGCGAAGTGGCGGGCGAACATTTGATTCCGATCGTGGAAAGCCCGCCGCTCGCCCGCGCGCTGTATGCGAGCGTCGAGATCGACCAGGAAATTCCGGTCGAGCATTACAAGGCGGTCGCCGAGGTGATCGGCTACGTCATGAAGCTGCGCCGGGCGGTGGGGCGGGGCCCGGTCAAATGATTGGGAACCGGACCCGTCGAAACTCTGGGGTTCTTCTGCGCGAAACCCTTGCGTTGCGGCCCCCCGGTAAGGCACCAAGGGTGTTCGTTGCGTCGCGCCCTCCGCTGATTTGAAATTGGTCATGGCCACGCAGGAACTCAACGAAGTGAAGCAATCCAGCGCCGTCGATCGCAGCCAGAATGGCGGGCGGGGCGGCAGCATCGGCATGGTGTTGCTGGTCGCGGTGGCGCTGGTCGGCGCCGCGGTGGGCTTGCTACTGGTCGGACGCGGCAACGCCGGGCCTTATATCCTCGCGCTGCTCGCCTTCCTCGCCATGGCCGGCGTGTTCTCGCTGTTTGCCATTGCCACCGGAATCCTGCGGGTCGCCGGCCGGGACACCGGCGCCAGCCCGATGCTCAGAACGGTGGTCGATGAGGCCGTCGACGGAGTGCTGGTCACCGATCCGCGCGGCCGCGTTATCTACGCAAACCGCGCCTATCTCGATCTGGTCGAGGCCAAGGATGAAGGCGACGTGCGGCCGGTCGAGCGGGTGTTCATCGGCGATCCCGACGTATCGGAGGCGGTCTATCGCCTGCTGAAGGCGGGGCGCGAAGGCCGCGGCGCCCAGGAGGAGGTTCGGGTCACCGGTCTCAAGGGCAAAGCGGTGAACTGGCTGCGGCTTCGCGTGCGGTCGCTTGGCGAAGCGCGGGGAAGCAACAAGTTGACGCTGTGGACGGTCACCGATGTGACACGCGACCGCGAGCGCCAGGAAAACATTTTCCAGGAGTTGCAGCATGCCATCGACTATCTCGACCATGCACCGGCCGGCTTCCTCTCTGTCGATGCCAATGGCGACATCAGCTACCTCAACGCCACGCTCGCCGCGTGGCTCGACCACGATCTTGCTCAGGTCGGCTCGGGCGGCCTGAAGCTTGCCGATATCGTATCGGGCAACGGCGCGTCGCTGATCACCACGCTTGCCGCCGCTCCCGGCGAGGTGAAGACCGAGGTGATGGAGATCGACTTCAAGACCCGCACCGGGCGCACCGTGCCGGTCCGGCTGTTCCACAAGGTCGCCTTCGGCGCTGATGGGGTGCCGGGTCCGTCGCGCACCCTGGTGCTCAACCGCGCCAAGGGCGAGACCGCGGACTCGCGGAATACGGCGGAGGTGCGCTTCATGCGCTTCTTCCAGTCGACGCCGATGGCGATCGCCACCGTCGACAAGGCCGGCAAGATTTCGCGCACCAATGCGCTGTTCGCCCGGATGTTCCCGGAAGCGCTGGGCGACGGCCGCTCGATCATCGCTGCGGTGTCGGAGCGCGACCGCGAGCCGCTGGAGAGTGCGATCCGTCAGGCGGCGGCCGGGCAGAGCGAGGTCGCGCCGGTCGACGCGGGGCTGACCGGCGGCGGCGAGCGTTACGGCCGCTTCTACGTTTCGCCGGTCGAAGAGGGCGACGCCGAAGCCGCCATCGTCTACGTGCTGGAAACCACCGGACAACGCTCGCTGGAGAACCAGGTCAACCAGCGCGCCCGCATGGAGTCGGTGGGGCAACTCGCCGGCGGCATCGCCCACGACTTCAACAACGTGCTCTCCGCCATCATGATGGCGACCGACTTCCTGCTCAACGCGCACAAGCCGACCGACCCGTCCTTCCAGGACATCATGCAGATCAAGCAGAACGCCAACCGGGCGGCGAGCCTGGTGCGGCAACTGCTGGCCTTCTCGCGCCGCCAGACGCTGCGCCCCCAGGTGCTCGATCTCGGCGAGCGGCTGGAGGATCTGCGGATCATGCTGAGCCGGCTGATCGGCGAAAAGGTCGTGCTCGACGTCAAGCACGACCGCGACCTGTGGCCGGTGAAGGCCGATATCTCCCAGTTCGAGCAGGTGATCGTCAATCTCGCGGTCAACGCCCGCGACGCCATGCCCGGCGGCGGCAAGCTTAACATCCGCACCGCCAACATCGGCGCCGCCGAAGCCGCGCGGCTGCAGTACAAGGGCATGCCATCGGCCGACTACGTGCTGGTCGAGGTGATCGACACCGGCACCGGAATTCCGGCTGAGATCATCGACAAGATTTTCGATCCGTTCTTCTCGACCAAGGAGGTCGGCAAGGGCACGGGCCTGGGACTCTCCACCGTCTACGGTATCGTCAAGCAGACCGGCGGGTTCGTTTATCCGGACTCGGTCTCCGGCAAAGGTACGACCTTCCGCATATTCCTGCCGCGCCACGTTCCAGACGCAAACGAAGACGTCGATGACCTGCTGCTGCCAGTTCAGGACGCGCCGCCATCGGCGCCGGCGGCAAAATCCGCGGGGGGCCAGCCGGTCAGCAAGCCGGCTTCCGCGGCCGCCGACCTCACCGGTCAGGGTACCATTCTGCTGGTCGAGGACGAGGAGGGGCTTCGCGCGCTCAACGCCCGCGGCCTCACCTCGCGCGGCTATTCGGTGCTGGAGGCCGGCAACGGCGTCGAGGCCATCGAGGTGTTGGCGAACAACGGCGGCCACGTCGATCTGGTGGTTTCCGACGTCGTCATGCCGGAGATGGACGGCCCGACGCTGCTGAAGGAATTGCGGCAGCGCAACCCGAAGCTGAAGATCATTTTTGTCTCCGGTTATGCCGAGGAGGCGTTTGCCAAGAGCCTGCCCCAGGGCGAGCAGTTCTCGTTCCTGGCCAAACCCTTCACGCTCAAGCAACTGGTCGGAGCGGTGAAGGAGACCATGAGCGCCCAGGCATAATTCCCCAGGGAAAAAGCCTGAGAATATCGCGCGACGCTTGGCGATTTGTGATACCTCACTGCCAGCCGATCACACCGAAAGACACACATTTCCTTGGACATCACCGAGACCGGGCGCTCTGCCGCCGTCGGAACTGACGATGTGCGCGTCCATTACGCGGCAATCGTGTTCCTCGCCGTGACCCACCTGCTGGCTATCGCAAGCGTGCCCTACATGTTCATGCATGGCGTGGGCGTGTGGGAAATCGTGTTCTACCTGGCCTGCTATCCGCTTGGCGGCTTTGGCATCACAGCGCTCTATCACCGCGCCTGGACCCACAACGCCGTGAGTTTCGCGCGGCCGGTGGAGTACGTGCTGGCGGTCTGCGCTGTGCTGCTGCTGCAGATGCCGGCGCGGCAATGGATATCGACCCATATCAAGCATCACCAGCACACCGATCACGAGGACGATCCCTACAACATCAACCGCGGATTCTGGTGGGCGCATTTCAAGTGGATCATCTACGGGCCGTCGCCGCCGATCGAAGTGCCGGCGCGGCTGGACAGCAATCCCGTCATATCCTGGCAGGAGCGGTACTATTGGCCGCTCAGCGTGCTGTTGAATGTGGTGATCCCGATTGCGCTGAGCGTCGCGGTCGGCGCGCCGTGGTGGGGCGGGTTGCTGCTGTCGGGACTGCGGTTGGTGCTGTCGAACCACATCGTCTACGCGGTGAACTCGGTATGCCACGTGTGGGGCACGCGCCCGTTTTCGCGTGAGGTGTCGGCCGGCGATGTGTGGTGGTTTCCGTTCTCGCTGGGCGAGCAGTACCACAACTATCACCACGCATTTCCGCGCGACTACCGGCACGGGGTCCGGCGCTTCGACTTCGACCCGACCAAATGGCTGATCGGTCTGCTGGCTTATGTCGGGCTGGCCCGCAATTTGTTCGTGATGCCGGCCAGCCGGATTCGGGAAGCCCGGGCGATCGCAAGTCGGCAGTAACGTTCGGCGCCGCGATTTCCGCGACCCTTCGCTGGCGCTGTGCTACGGCAACGATCCATGCCGCCCGACGATCTCGAGACGCCGCCGACGCCGGAACAGGATGCGCGCGACCGCCGCGCGGCCAACATCTTTCTTCTGATGGCGGGGGCGGTTCTGGTCGGCGCCGGCCTGTGGCTCGCCGACGCCATGATCGACGCGCGCCGCGCCGACGATTGCATGTCGTCGGGCCGCCGTAACTGCAACCCGATCGAAACGCCCGGCCGCTAGCCTTTGCGGTGCCGCGCGGGGGTGACCGGCGGGGTCCATACGCACTTGTAGGAGATGTAGTCGCCTGGCATGCGGTGGATGCTGGTCGCCACCGGATACTTATTCCAGCGCCCGCATTGATCCGCCGCGATCTGGAACGAATTCTGCTCGTTCTCCTGCGACCACGGAATGATGCCGCCGGTGTCGTTGCCCTTCGGGCCCCAGACACTGTTGAGGATGTCGTTCCAGGCGCCGGTGCTCGACACCAGCATGGTGCTGAGAGCGGCCGCGGCAAGCATCGTTTTGATCATGAAATTCTCCTGAATGTCCTTGCTAGGCGAGACACCCCAGTTCGGCTGGCCGCGAGTGTAGAGAAGAGCCGCCGGCCGCGTAAGGTGGGGGTGGATATCTAAATCTGCCGGGGCGGGGTGGTGACGGTCAGGCCGTCCAGCTCGTCGGTGACCACGATCTGGCACGACAGCCGGGAGTGCTCCCGGAGGTCGTGGGCGGTGTCCAGCATATCGCTCTCTTCCAGC
>JAPLPD010000141.1 GCA_026400395.1 Alphaproteobacteria bacterium
GGGCGCGGCTCGCACCGTCACCGCTCTGATGAAGCTCATCGGCAAACTCCTCAAGACGTTTGCGCCCGAGCAGTGCGCAAACTACTTTCGACATGCCGGATACCGGTGATGACCCAAATCAAATGGAAAACGCTCTAGCGCATAGATGTGCCAGTGACACGGCGCGCGCCGGTGTGAACCAAGGGGACTTCCATGAAGATTCAATCGGCGCTGATAGCTGCTGTTGCCGGTACGTGGGTGATGGCCGGTTCGGCGGCTCAGGCTCAATCGCAGACCCCTGGCGCTCCGGCACAGGCTCCAGGTCAGACGCAAGCCTCGGATCAGGCTCCGCCGCCCGGAAAAACCCGTGCGATTGTGAACATCCCGAGCAACCCCGCGGGTTCGGCGGTGCAGTCGGGCGTGACATCGGCGCGCGACGACGCCGCGCGCAGGGCGAAGGTGCGGTAATCGCGCTGACGCTATTCCGCCGCCTCGCTGGTGTGACCAAGCCGCTTGTTCAGCGTCAGCAATAGCTTTTCCGCCGCTTCGGCAATCACCGTGCCGGGCGGGAAGATCGCCTCGGCTCCAGCCTTCATCAGCGCATCGTAGTCCTGCGGCGGCACCACGCCGCCGACCACTATCATGATGTCTTCGCGGCCCTGCTTGGCCAGTTCGGACTTCAGTTCCGGCACCAGTGTAAGATGGGCCGCGGCGAGCGACGACACGCCGAGGATATGTACGTCGTTCTCGATGGCCTGGCGCGCGGCTTCGGCGGGCGTTGCGAACAGCGGGCCGATGTCGACGTCGAAGCCCAGATCGGCGAACGCGGAGGCGATCACCTTCTGGCCGCGATCGTGGCCGTCCTGGCCGATCTTGGCGACCAGGATGCGCGGCCGGCGGCCCTCGCTCGCCTCGAACGCCGCGACCTGCTTGAGCAGGCGTTTCACGCCGTCGGTCATGCCAACCTCCCGCTTGAACACGCCAGTGATAGATTTGATTTCGGCACGGTGACGGCCGTAGACCTTTTCTAGCGCCGCTGAGATCTCGCCCACCGTGGCTTTGGCGCGGGCGGCGTCGACCGCAAGCGCCAGCAGATTGCCGTTGCCGCCGTCGGCGGCGCGGGTCAGCGATTCGAGCGCTGCGGCAAGCTGCGCCGGATCGCGTTCGGCGCGCAGCCGCGCGAGCTTGTCGAGCTGCATCTGCCGGACTGCGGAATTGTCGACGCTGCGCACCTCGATCGGCGCTTCGTTTTCGGGGCGGTACTTGTTGACGCCGATCACCGACTGCAGCCCGGCGTCGATGCGCGCCTGGGTCTTGGCCGAGGCCTCCTCGATGCGCAGCTTGGGGATGCCGGCCTCGATCGCCTTGGCCATCCCGCCCATCTCCTCGACCTCCTGGATATGCGCCCAGGCTTTGGCGGCAAGCTCCTGCGTCAGCCGCTCCACATAGAACGAGCCGCCCCACGGATCGGCGATGCGGGTGGTGCCGCTTTCCTGCTGCAGCACGATCTGGGTGTTGCGGGCGATGCGGGCGGAGAAGTCGGTCGGCAGCGCCAGCGCCTCGTCGAGCGCATTGGTGTGCAGCGACTGGGTGTGCCCCTGGGTGGCCGCCATCGCCTCGATGCAGGTGCGGGCGACGTTGTTGAACACGTCCTGGGCCGCCAGCGACCAGCCGGAGGTCTGCGAATGGGCGCGCAGCGACAGCGAGCGCGGATCCTTCGGATTGAACTCCTTCATCATCCGCGCCCACAACATGCGGGCGGCGCGAAGCTTGGCGACCTCCATGAAGAAATTCATGCCGATCGCCCAGAAGAACGACAGCCTCGGCGCGAAGCGGTCGATGTCGAGGCCGGCCTTCACGCCGGCGCGGGCGTATTCGAGGCCGTCGGCGAGTGTGTAGGCGAGTTCGAGGTCCTGCGTCGCGCCGGCCTCCTGCATGTGATAGCCGGAGATCGAGATCGAGTTGAACTTTGGCATCTTCTGCGAGGTGTAGGCGAAGATGTCGGAGATGATGCGCAGCGATGGCGCTGGCGGATAGATGTAGGTGTTGCGCACCATGAATTCTTTGAGGATGTCGTTCTGGATCGTGCCGCCGAGTTTTTCCGGCGGCACGCCCTGCTCCTCGGCGGCGACGATGTAGAGCGCCATGATCGGCAGCACCGCGCCGTTCATGGTCATCGATACGGTCATCTGGTCGAGCGGGATGCCTGAGAAAAGCGTCCGCATGTCGTAGATCGAGTCGATCGCGACGCCGGCCATACCGACGTCGCCCGACACGCGCGGGTGGTCGCTGTCGTAGCCGCGATGGGTGGCGAGGTCGAAGGCGATAGAGAGGCCCTTCTGACCGGCGGCGAGGTTTCGGCGGTAGAACGCGTTGGAATCTTCGGCGGTGGAGAATCCCGCGTACTGCCGGATCGTCCACGGCTGGCTGGCGTACATGGTCGGGTAGGGACCGCGCAAATACGGCGCGATGCCGGGATAGCTATCGAGGCCGGCGACACCGTCGAGATCGTCGGGGCCATAGGCCGGTTTCACCGCGATGCCTTCGGGCGTCAGCCAGGAGTTCGCGGCGGCCGGGGCGGATGCGGGGGCCGGCGCCGATGCGAAATCGACCGTGGCGAAATCCGGAATGCGGCTCATGGCTTCGACTCCAGCTCCAGAATACCATGGACGGCGTTGAGCGTCGCGACCGCGTCGCCGCCGGCAAAGATGAAGGTTCCGACGCCGGCCGCCTTCAATGCATCGGCGTCCTTCGGACGGCCCGCCAGATAAACATGCGCCGCGCCGGCCGCGTTCAGCGCCTTGGCGGCGTCGGCGGCCTCGCGCTCGTAGACGGCGTCCCCGGAGCACAGGCAGGCGAGCTTGGCGTCCGATGCCTTGAATGCGGCAATCATCTCCTCCTGATTCCTGAAGCCGTCGTTGGTGACGGCCTCGATGCCGGCGGCCTCGAAGAACGTCCGGGCGAAGCTCGCGCGCGGGGTGAACTCGGAAATGGCGCCGAGATTGGCGAGGAATATTTTCGGCCGGGCTCCGGTTTTTACCAGCGCCTGGTCGGCGGCGTCGCGCAGATGCTCGAACGGTGCGGCAAAGCGGATCGGCTTCAATGCGGGATAGGTGATGCTGGCGGCGGGCGGTGAGAGCGGCGCCGGAGCTACGTTCAGCACCAGCACCGGCGCCTCGGACAGATTGGGGAAGTCGCTCGTTCCGGTGAGCGTGTCTTTGCGGTGGGCGGTTGCAGACTGATGCTCGCCACGGACCTGTGCCACCCTCTCCTGGATCAATCCTTTCTCAAGCGCGGCGGGCGCGCCACCGGCGGCTTCGATCTCCTGGAACAGCGTCCACGCGGCGCGGCAAAGCTTATCGGTCAGATCTTCGATGCCGCCGGAACCCGCGGCCGGATCGGCGACCTTGGCGACATTGGATTCTTCCAACAGCAAAAGCTGCGTGTTGCGCGCGATCCGCCGGGCGAAGCGATCGGGCAATCCGATCGCTGATGTGAACGGCAACACCGCGATGGCGTCGGCTCCGCCGATGCCGGCGGAGAATGCTGCGATGGTGACCCGCAACATGTTCACCCAAGGATCGCGTTGGGTCATCGTGCGCCACGCGGTCTCGGCGGACAGGAACGCCGGCTGGGGCGTCAGTCCGCAGGCCTGTTCGATCCGAGCCCACAGCTTTCGCAGCGCGCGGAATTTGGCGACGGTGAGAAACTGGTCGGCGTCGGCGGCGAGGCGAAACTCGATCATGCGGTGGCCCGCGTCGAGAGGCACGCCGGCGCCTTCGAGCGCGCGCAGATAAGCGACCGCGACCGCGATGGTGTAAGCGAGCTCCTGCGCCTCGGAACCGCCGGCATTGTGGATGATGCGGCCGTCGGCGGCGGCGAGCGGACTCTTGAAGCCGAGCTTGGCGAGCGCTCCCACATGCTCGGCGAAGTGCGGCATCAGATCGCGATATGGAATCGGCAGCGTGCCGGTGAGGCTGTGCGCGCCGATGGCGTCGTGGCCGAAGCGGATATCGACCGCGCCCGGCGCGTGGCCGCGGCTGGTCACC